>NZ_CALIMQ010000173.1 GCF_938045535.1 uncultured Campylobacter sp.
CGCTCCCTTTTCCACAAAATCAAAAATTTCATTTCTTGTCTTTTCGTCCAAATCATCAAAAATTTTAATCGTAGTTTCTGCAAAAGATGCAAGCAACCACAATAAGCTAGGTATGTACTCCATATCGAAAGGAAATATCTGCTCTTGATAGGCGTTAAAATACGCCCTGTTTTTCTCTATAAAGAAATAGATATATTCCTCGTATTTGCCCAAATCGGTCTCTATTAGGCGCATTTGCCAATCCTTATAAAATTCCATTATAATACTTTTCTCCAAAATTTTATAGCGCTTTTTATCTCTTTTTCAAAATGTTTGAATGGTATATAAATTTCTTCTTGTTCGTAGGGTTTTAACTTTTTATATTTCTTGGAATGCGTAATTCTCGCAATATCTTCATAATTTTTTTGTAAAAAATCTATGATTATTTTTACCTCATCTCTGCTAAATTGTTTTGCTCTCGCCCGCCGCATAGGCGGTGCAAATGCTTGAATAAACATATCTTCTATAATCGCTTCATCGCCGAAGCGCTCGTAAAAATCAATAAAATCCAGGATATAATACCTAAAAGTATAGTCATTGAAAACCTGCAAATCTCCCGATAAGAGTTTGATTGTGCTATGGTCTAAATCGCACAGATCTTTACCGCACAAATCTTGCTCGACAAGCTCATCCTTTTGTACAGGATTTGTTATAATTTCCGGCTTTTGCAGTTTAAGCCGCGCCTTTAGCGCTTTTATTTTAGTATGCAATTCAAATTTATCCATCTAGGCAGTATATGTCGTTGTCCAAATCCACATTATTATCTGCTAATAGTTTCAGTAAATTTGCATTATAATATAGACCGGGCAAGCTATTATAACTGTAAACTACGACTCTTAGCAGCTTTTTCACACCTTGTAATTTTATACTCTTTGCGACATTTATATCTGCTAGAAATTTTTTAATTAGATCTTCCGCAAAAGGTATATCATAAAATTTTTCCTCTATGCTAAATCCAAAATTTTTATATTTTAAAATAGAGCCTTTTTTAAAATCTCCTTTGCGCCAGGCTTTTGTTGCGGATATGCCGCTGCTGCTTATTGTTTCGGATAGATCCCTATCGCTTTCGATCGATAGGATTAGGATTACTTTGTTGCTTTTCAAGATCGCTCCTAAAAATCTTTTATATCCCATATACGCATACATTAGCATTCAGTTCGGCGCACATTTTTATATTTATCCGAATATGAGCAAAACCAACATATTCTGTATTGTAAGCTAAAATTTTCATTTGGATACCTGCCCAGGGCAAATGACCGGGCAATATGCAAAGTCATCTCCGTTTCTAGCGCGATAATTAGTGATATATTCGATCGCCACTTCGAATGCATTGTCGTCTTCCGCTTTGGTATCCCAGCAATCGTATGTGATTATGGGCTCATTGCCGTTTAAGCGATATACTTCTCCTCCTAGGATAATCATACCTTTGCCTCTTGTGATTTTTAGCACCTCCATTACATCATCAAATCTCCAAGCTATATCATAAATTCCGTACTCCTCCCTTAGGCGTATGCCGCGCTCTAGCAGATCCTGCGGCACGATATTTACGTAATCTTCATCTATAAAAAACATAATTCGCTCCTTTTAAGTATAAGATTATTGCCATTGCCATTTTTCTATATCGTTTTTCTTTACGAAATACCCTAATGCGAAAAAAGCCCCTAATAAAACCCCTATTTTTTCAGAAGTAATTATACTACAAACAAAAATAAAAGGAGAGAAAAATAATCGAAATATAAGATAAGCACCTATATACGGGAATTGAAGAGAAGTAAAAAGAAGTGATTAAAACTTAAAAATAACTTAATTGGTGGAGGTGTGCGGGATTGAACCGCAGTCCGAAAACAAACGACCAAAGCCTCTACATGTTTAGCAAAAGTGAAGTTCTCGCGCAGGCTCGCTCACTTTCCAAAACGACCCGCCGGCGCAAAGACTAGGATTTCACCCTACGGTTCGTCACGCCGCAGAGCTACGCTATCGCAGATTACCCGCCGCCGCGCTTAGATAGTATCGGCGCAGAGCAGGGCTCGACTGGACTTACGCAGCTTTAGCGTAAGCAGGAGCAAATTTAACGTTGTTTGCGTTTAAATTTAGTTTGGATTTTATACGCTGTATCCAAAGCGACATGCCGCCTTGACCCATCCGTTCCCGTCGAAGCCAAGTCACCCCCGAAAGAATGCACGCGCATTTTACTTCAAAATTTTATAAATGTCAAATTCGGCTTATGTTAAAATTGCATCGAAATTTTAACCGAGCAAAGGAGTCAAAATGTCAAAAATTACGCTTTCTAAATTATACGAGATGAAAAAATCCGGCGAAAAGATCGTGATGATCACTGCCTATGACGCGCTTTTTGCTAAAATTTTCGACGACGAGGTCGATATGGTACTCGTAGGCGACAGCCTAAATATGAGCTTCGGCGGGCACTCCGAGACCCTGGGCGCGAGCGTAGAGCAGATGATCTATCACGCGCGCGCCGTAAGACGGGGGCTCAAGCGAGCGTATATGGTCGTGGATATGCCGTTTTGCTCGTGCGCGACGCCAGAGCTCGCGCTACAAAACTGCGCCAAAGTCTATGAGAGCACCGGCTGTGACGCCGTTAAGATCGAAGGTGGCGCGCATATGGCAGATACCGTGGCGCTGCTTAATCGAAACGGTATCGCCGTGATGAGCCACATCGGGCTAAAGCCGCAGTTTTCGCGCTTTATGGGCGGCTACAAGGTAAGTGGACGCGGAGAGGAGGGTGCGCGCGAGGTCTTAAGCGACGCCAGAGCGCTTGCCGAGGCGGGTGCGGTGCTACTGCTGGTCGAGGGGACGATCTGCTCGGTCGCAAATCAAGTAGCGCTCGGCACCGACGTGCCCGTCATCGGCATCGGCGCGGGTGCGGGCGTGGATGGACAGGTGCTCGTGTGGAGCGATATGTGCGGGTTTTTCACGGAGTTTCGGCCAAAATTCGTTAAGCGCTATTTAGACGGCGCCGAGCTGGTAAAAGGTGCGGTGCGCGAATACGCGCGCGAAGTCAAGGAGGAGAGCTTTCCGAGCGAGGAGTTTGAATATAGGCAGTAGCGAGATTTGGGCTAAATTTTAAAATTTACGCGCCGAAATTCTGGCAATAAAACTACGCTTGCCTTAAAATAACGCTTCGTTTTCACGCCGCAGGCTATGAAAACAAGCTCGCACCGCTTGAATATTCGACGTGAGCTATTGCGAGTGCTTTACCTAGTGCGAGAGATCGCAGGCGCCTTGGTGGGCGGATACTCTGCGCGGTATTTTATACGGGCGGCGCCGTGCGAGAGTTTGCGCGCTTCTGCATGCGGGCGCTATTTCTGTCGCCGAGCGCAATGCGCGAGCGCTTTTCATGAACGCTCTCGCGCCCGCAGCTCTAAAATACGCTACGAGCGCTAAATTTTACGCACGTAGCCGTAGAGCTCAAACATAAACCAGCCGTCACGCCTAAACGGCTTATAAAATTTAAGGAGAAAATTTGGCTAAAGCTTTAAAAACCTTCATAGCCGCAGTTCTGGGTTTGCTCTTTTGTGTAAAGGTACTGCCGATTTTGGCGGTATTTTTTGCGTTTAATTCTTTCTTTGATAAAGATGATATGGAGCTGGATAAAGCCCCGTTAATGCAAAATTACGAGCAAAATCGCGAGAAATTTTTGGATCTGTTAGCTTTTGCCGATCGCAACTTCCCTAAAAATTCGCGCGTCATGATCGAAAGTGCCTACGGCGATGAGTATATTTGGATCTATATGGACGGCAATAAGACGAAATTTTACTCAAATTCTATTTTCAAAGATAATGCGCCGAGCATAGGCGAGGGGTTAAAGCTCATTGGCTGGGACAAAAAGACGTTCGGGGAGCTAAAGTCAAAGCTCGCAGCGATAAACGCTAGAACCATCGTGCTAAATAGAAGCGGCGATAATCGAGTACCTTGGGCGAGCATCACCTATAGTTATATGGAGCACTTTGCCGATAGCTATGAGTTTTATGTTCTCAATAGTCCAAAACTCGCCGAGCTATATGCCAAGGGCTGCTCGAGAAAATTTCAAAGCGACGGTGTAGTATTTTTATATGCAATTGAAATATCAGATTATAGAGTGCTTTGTAAGAGTGACGACGACAATAAAAGTGTCTTGATCAAAGAGAGCGATCGATAAGGCGTTGCGAGATTGCACGGATAAATTTAATCTCTCGAGCCCGCGTTAAGCTTAGCGGTAAATTTTACAATCCGCGCCGAATTCCAAGCAGTCGCGAAATACCAAACTTCGCGCGAAATTTTACCTAGCCGCGCAAGTGCGCAAAGCAGAATTCTGCATAAAATTCTACGTAGAATTTCTTGTGAAATTTTAACTGACTATGCGAGATGGAATTCTGACTAGCTGCGTACCGCGAAGCTTGAAGCGCGGAATTTAAAGCCTCGCTGCCGCAAAAACAAAATCCGCAGCAAAGCTCTACGAGACAAAATTTTGTCGCAAAATTTCACTGCAAAATTCCAGGCGCTGAATTTAATATCGCAAAATTCCAAGCGCCAAATTTTACGTTGTAAAATTCCGTGCGTATTTTTCAGTTGGCTAAATTTCGCTCTTTAATTCTGTGTGCTATGATTCTGCCAAGTTTATTCCGTCTCTCGCAAACTCTGCGGCTAGCTTCAAATTTGTGCGTTAAAATTTCGCTCGCAGCATCTTGTGCGTACTTCATGAATTTTATGCGTTAAAATTCTACGCTGCGCAGTGGGGCTTTGCGGCAATGGCTTCCGCGCAAAGCTTTAAATTCTGCAAGTTAAAATTCCGCGCCGTAAAATTTAGCGCAGTTAGCGACCCGCGCGCTGTTTGGGAGCCGCCGCAATAAAATTCCGCACTAAAGCATAGCGGGCGTAGCGGCATGAGCGTAGTCTTAAACCCGTCGCGTTAAAATTCCCCAGTCTTTCGCGACGGGTGCCTGCTTTTGCCCCAGCCCTAAGCGCGTACCGTAAAATTCCGCGCGGAAAATTTTATTCCGCCCGCAAAGATCCGTCCCTTAAAAATTGTCAAAATTTAGCCATTTTTCGCTACACTTGCTAAAATTTTAAAAACGATTAAAGAGAGATTATGGACAGAATTGTAGAGATCGAAAAAATGCAGCTCGATGAAAGCGTGGAGAGCTCGCTGCGCCCGTCGAGCTTCGAGGATTACGTGGGGCAGGAGAAGATCAAATCAAACCTCGCTATCGCGATCGCCGCGGCGAAAAAGCGCGCCGACGTGCTCGATCACGTGCTTTTTTACGGGCCGCCGGGGCTCGGCAAAACCACGCTAGCGCACATCATTGCCGCTCAGATGGGCGCCGCCATCAAGGTCACCGCCGCGCCGATGATCGAAAAGGCGGGCGATCTGGCGGCGATTTTAACGAACCTGCAAAGCGGCGACGTGCTTTTCATCGACGAGATCCACCGTCTAAGCCCCGCGATCGAGGAGGTGCTGTATTCGGCGATGGAGGACTTCCGCCTCGACATCATCATCGGCTCGGGCCCCGCCGCGCAGACTATTAAGATCGACATTCCGCACTTTACGCTCATCGGCGCCACGACGCGCGCGGGCATGATCTCGGCGCCGCTGCGGGATCGCTTCGGCATGCAGTTTCGCTTGCAGTTTTACACGCACGCCGAGCTTGCGCGGATAGTGCAGATCGCTTCTGTTAAACTCGGAAAAGAGAGCGCGGCAGACGCCAGCGCCGAGATCGCGCGTCGCTCCCGCGGTACTCCGCGTATTGCGCTGAGGCTACTGCGCCGCATACGCGATTTTGCCGAGGTGCGCGACGAGGGCGCTATCTCGCACGATCGCGCGCGCGAGGGGCTTGAGGCGCTGGGCGTGGACGAGCAGGGCTTTGACGAGATGGATATAAAATATTTAGAAATTTTATTTGACGCTAAGCACCGCGCCTTGGGGCTTAGCACGATCGCGGCGGCGCTTAGCGAGGATGAGGGTACGATCGAGGACGTCATCGAGCCCTATCTGCTCGCCAACGGCTACATCGAAAAGACCGCCAAAGGCCGCATCGCAACCGATAAGGCGCGCGAGGCGCTCGGTCGCGTACTAAAGGTCGCGGAGAGAAATCTGTTTGAGGAGTAGGGCGGATGAAATTTTATACTTCACGGCGCTAAGTCATAGCTCGCAGGTGGAAACCCTGCCGTGGCGATTTTGTATATTTGATCTTTGAATTTTGCTTGGTTTTAAAGTTTCTTTAGATTTAAAATTTAAAGCGGGAGATTTTGTAAATTTAGAGCAAATTTATTATCGCTCAATAAAACATCCAAAAGAATATGAAGGGAAATTTTATGAAATTCATAACAAAATATATAAAAAGGCTCTTATATTATTTTTACGATGTATTTTATAGGCGTGTTTTTATCAGGGGAGTTTCGCATCCGCCGGCACAGGTGGCTAGCATAGGCTGTTATGGTTTGCTTTTTGTCCTGTGCGGAACGCTTTTTACTATTTATAGAACGGATACGTCGCCTAAGCAGTTAAATGAGCTTGAGATAGATACCGGAATTTTAAGAAGCGTTTATTATGATTTTCGCGGAAGCGGCGGACGAATACATATAGAACTAGAAAACGGCAAGAAAAAGGTTTATGAAATAAGCAAAAGCGATAGCGATATTTACGAAAAGCTAAAAGGGCAAAAAATCAAAATTTACGGCGAGCCAAGCCCAGATATATTAGGCAATAATGAAATTTTACAACTTGAAAAAGATATAAAATTTCTATTATCAAGTTTTTTGCATATTGATAAAATTGGTGGATTGAAGTCGAGAGGATTAGGAAAAGTATTAGTTCAATTTGTATCAATAGAAAATGATAAAAGAAATAATTTATGAAGTGTGAATGCTAGCAAAGTGCATAAGTTTGATCAATGATAATTTCAATCACTTTTCCTAGCATCATAACAACAATTCTTTCTTATAAAACTTCTCATGTTATAGTAGCAACCAATTCACATGTTAAGGTTCAAACAATGAATTCTCTTGAAACTCAACAACCTATATTCTTAGTCACCAAACAATTGCAATTCAACTTATTCAACGGAGTCTAAGTAAG
>NZ_CALIMQ010000174.1 GCF_938045535.1 uncultured Campylobacter sp.
TTGGGCAGACGGCAGAAACCGCGTGCTAATCGCCGTAGGCACTCCTAGTGCTGCGGGTAGCGGTAGTATACAAGGTGAAACTATCGCTATCAACCAATATCCGTTCAATCCAAACAATGCTAACTCTCAGGAATTTTCTGAGCAGTACTATATAGCGCATAGCGCCTATGCGATCGTCCCCGCTAATGTCGTAACTTATACGAAAGACAATGCGGGAAATTTGAGTAAGAATTTTGATCTAGTATTGAGGTATAACTATCGTCCATGGAGCACTGTTGCAGGTGATGCACACTCATATAATACTGCTAGTAGTTCACTACTAGCAGAGGATGTGAGCTTATTTAGGTTTAAGGACGATAATGGCGCCGTTGCGCTTAAACTATGTATGAGAGACGATGGCAGAAATTTTGATCCCGCAGAGCTGGATCTAAACGTTTGTAAAGCACAGGTGGTGTACTAATGAAAACTATGCAAAAAGGCTTTGCTCTAGTAGCAGCCATATTTTTTATCATCATTGTAGCAACTACGGCGATTACGGCACTATCTATAGCATCTATGACGGCTCGCGATGTCAATAATATCCAAGGCAGAGAGCAGGCGCTGTTGCTAGCGCAGAGTGCTACGGAGCTGGCTGTCCTTGCTATGCAAAAGCACCAGTATTTAACTACCGATCTTAAGGCAGGAGGCGCTACAGCTGCGAGCAACCCTACACTAAATACGATTACGCTCGAGTACCCGTCAAATAATGCGGGCGAAAAAATATCACCGTGACATTTGGATATTTTGATAGACAGCTGGGTGCGCCCGGCAATCATACCGTCGCTTATAGTAATTTTGGGCAAGGCTCGTCCGAAACACTTGCAAATGGTAGTGTGGGCAGAATTCTAAGCCATGCCGCGCTTGTAGATGTAGTAGTAAAATCCAACGTAGAAGTTATGGGCAGACCGCAGATTACATATCATAGGCGTACTATTCAAAAACCATAATGCAAAGGAGAGACGATGAATTTAAATATCGTAGGTAAGCAGTTTGAGCTAACGGAGGCTATTAAAAATTATGTCGAAAACGCATTTGAGACGCTAGAAAAATATAATCTCGACATCATCTCTGGGCGTTGTGTAATTTCTGCTGACGAGAAGCAAGGCAAAAAGGGCTTCGTGGTAGATTTCTCATTAAATTTAGCGCATCAAGACACTATCGTCGTGCGTCAAAAAGATAAAGATCTCTATGCCGCCGTCGATCTCATCGTAGATCGTGCTTCAAAAGTTCTACGCAGATACCACGATAAGGTAAATTCTCATAAAAATCGCGACGAAATGAAACAAAACGCCGTAGATAATGCGGTCGGTGCCAATAAGCCAAATTTAAACGATGAAGTTGATGAGATCGTCCCTACCGAGCTGGATCTATATAAGCCGCTAGAGATCGATGAGGCGCTAAATAAGCTTAAAGAAAGTACCGATCAGTTCTTGGTCTTTAACGATATGGACGCTAAAATGCGTGTGCTTTACAAGCGTAAAGATGGTAAATTCGGCTTATTTTAGAATTTTAGAATTTTAGAATTTTAGAATTTTAGAATTTTAGAATTTTAG
>NZ_CALIMQ010000175.1 GCF_938045535.1 uncultured Campylobacter sp.
TTAAAAGCGCTAAATTAAAGCGAGCCGCCGAGTTAAATTTAAACGTAACGCGCGCATTGTGAGCTAAAATGAGCTAAATTTAAAATCGCGTTGCCGTTATCGGCAAAATTTCAGCACCATGGTGCAAAAGCTCGCGCTAAAATATACGATCAAAATGCCCCAAAGGGCGCAAAATTCAGTAAATTTAAGGAGAGAAAATGAGCCAAAGCCAAAAATGTACGTACCAAACCGCGTGCGAGCTGCCTAACGTGAGGCTAATCAAGCACCCGCTGATCGAGCATAAGCTCACGATCCTGCGCGATCGAGAGACCGATCCGTTTCAGTTTCGCATGCTCGTCGATGAGATCAGCTACCTGATGATGTTTGAGGCGACGCGCGATCTGGCGCTGCGCGAGGTGAGCGTGCATACGCCCGTGGCGCAAACCAGCGCGTATAAGCTCGCTACAAAGATCATGATCTGCCCGATTTTGCGCGCCGCGCTGGGGATGCTAGATAGCGTTTTTAAGCTCATGCCCGACGCTAGCGTGGGGTTTTTAGGCTTTCAGCGCGATGAAAAGACCGCACAGGCGGAGTTTTTTTACGCCAAACTGCCCGCAGACGCCGCAGAGCGCACCGCAATCATCATCGATCCGATGTTTGCGACTGGCGGCACGGCGATCGATGCGGTGAAATTCCTGCTGAAAAACGGCGTCAAAAAGATCAAATTTATCTCCATCATCGCAGCGCCCGAGGGGCTTCATAGATTTAGCGAGATCTACCCGCAGGTCGAGGTTTTTACCGCGGCGATCGACGAGAGACTAAACGAGCAAAAATATATCGTGCCGGGCCTCGGAGACGCGGGAGATAGGGTATTTAATACGCTGTGAAATTTGCGCGACGAAGGACTTTGTGCTGCGCCAAATTTGCGCGACAGTATTTTATGCGGCGATAAATTAAATTTGCCAGCATGCAATTTGCGATGCGAAATCTATTTATCAAATATGCGGGTTGCCGCCGCTCGGAATTTCACGCTGCAATAGATTTGGCAGGGCACGTACTTTTTACGGCGCGCGCAATACGTAGTGAAATTTAAAATTTTGCGGCGCCGTAAATTTGGTGCGCTTTAAAATTTTAACTTGTCGTGGAATTTGTGGCATTTTAAAATTTGTTAAATAAAATTTGAGCTCCGTGATGTATAAAACACGGCGGCAGAGCGTAATCAAAAATTCAAATTTTAGCCCGCTGCAAAATATCTCACAACGTCCGCGCCGTAAAAATTTACAAATCGTAAAATTTACAAAAATCGCGCCGCAAAATTCTTACTTCAGCAATCCGTTAAAGAAGCAGGGCGGCGCACCAGGCGTACGCGAGGAGTAAAATTCTTACTCAAATGATCCGCCAGCGCTAAAATGAAATTTCAAAATTTAGCGAGCAAATTTCGCCTACTTTACCAGCCCCGCTTCCCTTAAAAAACAGCTCGGCTCGTAGCTAACTTTTCTGATCTTATCAAATTTAGAGTAGCTTAGCACCAGCTCGTCGCGCGCTCTGGTGACCGCCACGTAAAATAGTCGCCGCTCCTCCTCCAGGCTGCCGCCCATCGCCATTAGCTTGAGGTTCGGGAAGCGGTTTTGCGCCAGGTCGATGAGATAGACGCTGCAAAACTCAAGCCCCTTGCTTGCGTGCACGCTGAGCAGATTTACCCCCTCGCCCTCGCTCATCTCCTTTGCGCCCAGGGTTATGAAGTTATAAAAGCTCTGCGGATCCGCGTATTTGCCCGCGATCTGCTCTAAAATGCCGCATTTATCATAGATGCGCGCGGTCTCGTCCTTTTTGCGATCCTCATCTATCTTGCCGTTTTTCAGCGTCGCGCGTTTCGTCGCGATGAAATCCGCCACAAGCGCAAAAAGGCGCGAGTTTTTGATCTGCGAGATCAGCGTAGCGGACCTTGCAGCAGAGCCGCTTTTTTTAAAAATTTTATAAATTTCGTGCAAAAACACTGCGCCGCCCTCGGTGATTTTATTGTGTTTTAGAACCGGATGCGAGCGAAAAAACTCGTCAAATTCCAAAGCTTCAAAGCGCGATACCGAGCCGATAATATCGACATCGTCAAAAAGCCCGAGCTGGTAGTTTTTTCTCTTTTTTTCAAAAAGCTTTCCACAGCCAAAAAAGCCTTCCCATCTAAATTAGATGAGAAAGCTTCTAGGCGCCTACTTTTAGGGGGAAAAGACCCTAAAGATGGTAATCTCCCCGTTTATTTTCAATGATCCGCATGGCTGCCTTGATCACATGAAACTTGCCTAACAATTCCTCTAGGCGCTTACTATTTCGCTCGCTCAATTGGCCGTTCTTGACCGCTTGGGACAGGTGATAAAAGTCATCTAAGTCCTCCCCAATGTTTTCAAACAGTTCTTTGGCTTCCTTGAGTCGGTAGCGATTGACTAGGTGGTTCACATCTTTTTTGAAGGAAGCGACATTGCTTTCATGAATGTCCGTATAAGCTTCCTCTTCGTCCTTAGATTCTTGGTAATTTACCGCCTTAAAA
>NZ_CALIMQ010000176.1 GCF_938045535.1 uncultured Campylobacter sp.
CAAACGTAAATGAGGTTAAAATTTCGATTGCCAAAGTCCCTGAGCAAAATTTTAGGTATTTTTTAAACTTTGAAAGCAACGAAGATAGTGTAGGTGGGCTAGCTAGCGAGATCGCGGTTAAGAGCTTTGATATAGGAGGCGCTAAAAACGCCGTTGCGGAACATAAAATCGCGATGGATTTTAAAGGCTACGAGGATGGAATTTATAAAATCACGGCGTTTTACAAAGTGGGCGAAAAGATGCAAGAGGTTTCGCGCGTAGCCTATCTCAGCGACATTACGGCTCAAGTGGTGCTACTTGAGCGCGGCGCGCTAATTTATACTTCTAGGCTTAGTAATGGCGAGGAGCTAAGTAGAGCGAAGGTTAAAATTTACAGCGATAAAAACGAGCTAATCGTAGAGGATAAAACGGACGGAGATGGAATTTTGCGATTAGAAAATATGGAAATTCTAGCCAAAAATCCGCGCTCTATCGAGATTAGTAAAGGCGATGAGCATGCGTTCGTGCTGTTTAATAACGCCGTAGCAAGCGTCGAGAAAACGATTACTGCAAAGCGTCCGTTCGTTTATCTCGCAAGCGAGCTGATAAGTCCGAACGAGCGGCTTTTGGGCACGATCGTGATGAAAAATCGCGATTTTAGCTCTTTAAAAAATACGCCGATTAAATTTAAAATTTACGATCCTAGCGGCACTGTGGTCATCACGCGCGCGCAAAGCACCGATGAGTTCGGCAGCGTTAAAATAGACGAGCTGATGGGCGAGAAAAGCGGCACTTATCGCCTAGATCTCATCTATGAGGACAAAATCATCGCTTCTAAAAGCTTCAGCGTAGAAAATTTCCTCCCAAACCGCATTAAAAATGAAATTTTAACTGCTAAAGACGAATACGGCGCAGATGAGATCATAACTTTAAAGCTAAGCTCAAACTATCTTGCAGGCGCGCCGGCCGGAGATTTGAAAGGCTCGCTGGAAGCAAACGCCTATGAAAAAGAGCTAAAAATTAAAGGCTACGAGGGCTTTTCGTTTCTAAACGATCGCTTAAAGAAAAAGGGCGCTACGCAGCTTCGTAGGGCGGAATTTACGCTAAGCCCCGCCGGTAAAAAGGAGCTTGCGCTCTCGCCGGCAGCAGCTGATCTTAATGTCTCTAACGCCATAAATATTCTACTAAATTTCAGCGTAACCGAGGAGGGCAAAAACGTAAACGCATATCGCAGCCTGAGCTATCTGCCTTATGATCGTATCGTAGGAATTCGCGCGAACAAAGATTTCATATCAAGCGGAGATAGCGTAAAATTCGGCTTTGCGCTACTAGATTCCAAAACTAAAACCGACGTCAAAGGCAAGATCGACGTTGAAATTTACCG
>NZ_CALIMQ010000177.1 GCF_938045535.1 uncultured Campylobacter sp.
TTTTCTTTAAATAAGGGCGAATATTGCCTATCAAAACATCACCGTTTTCAAATTTAGTCCAACTGCCGCTATTTGGAACGCATTTTGACGATATTTTGCCCGCCTTATCTTGAAGCAAATTTTCCACGCCGACGTAATTTAACTCATTTAAAGAGTCAAATTTGATTCTATCGCTAGGATATATTGCAATTTCCCCAAGCATTTTTAGCTCACACCCCCCCCGTTTTTATTGAGCTCGTCAAAGCTTAGAAGGAAGTCGCGATAAAATTCGTATTGCTTTTTCCTAGCTGTAAGCTCTGCTGTAAGCTCTGCTGTAAGCTCTGCTGTAAGCAGCGTGAAACAGTCCAAAATACGGACTATTTCACGCTGTACTTCCAGAGGAGGTACGGGGAGTTTGATTTTAGCTAACTTTGATGGCGAAAGGTGCGTTACCGTAGTTCCACTCACGCATTTCATTTTTTCTTTTTCAAATTTTTTAGAATTTAAGTAATAAACCAAAAAACCAGGATTTTGATTATGAGATAAAATCAACGCATCTCCGCCTATATAAACAGGCGTTTGCGTCATTAAAGCAGACACTTTACCTATCTGAGCTTCCTTTGTAGTACTAGAAATAGGCAATATCAAATCTCCAAAAATTGCAACGCTAGCTTTTTGAGCGCGCTCTTTTGAGGTATAAGACGCTATTTTATTTACATAATCGCCGTAAGTAGTATATAGCTCGCCATATAAAATCATAGGAATATCCCCCAAATCTTTATCACTTTTTGATAAAGATTTACCGCGACTAAATTTACATATCTCCCCAAGCTCCCTAAACTCAACCCCATTCGGACAAAGCCTTTTTATCAAATCAAAAATCTTACTCATTTTTTGCCTTTTAAAATTTTGCTCGGCTTCGCGAGTGAAATTTCGGAGCCATCGCTTGCCGTGTAAATAATAGCTTTCATATTTCACCGTCCAAATTTATCTGCGCAACGATTTGGTCGATTTGCTCGCGTAAATTTGAGATTTTAGCCACGGTCTGCTTTATCTGTAAATTTAACTCATTTATGTCGATAATCTCGCGCGTATCCTTTGCCTCGACGTAAGAGCTCACGGCTAGATTATAGTCGTTGTTGGCTATTTTTTCATTATCTACGAGCGCACAGACGTGAGCTACGTCCTCTTTTTTATCAAACAGATCTATTATTTTTAAGATGTGCTCGTTAGTTAGGACGTTGTTGTTCGTCCTTTTTTCAAAAAACTCGCTAGCATCGATAAACTGCGTTTTAGTCTGGGTTTTATGCTTTGAAAGAACAAGGATATTAACAGCTATCGGAGTGCCATAAAAAAGATTTGGGGCGAGCGCGATGACGGTCTC
>NZ_CALIMQ010000178.1 GCF_938045535.1 uncultured Campylobacter sp.
AAATTCTTAAATTTTCGTTGCTTCCGAAGGCGTTTTTATCCTTGCCCGAAACTCCTATGATCTTAAGTGGCTTACCCGAAAATAAAATCGTCTTTCCGATAGGATCGGAATTTTTAAAAAATGTTTTTTTAGTGTTTGGATCGATAATCGCGACGGAGGCAGAATTTTTAATATCATCGTCGCTAAAATTTCTACCATCTTCTATATCTATGCCATTAACCGCCAAAGAATTCACGCCGCCGCCGCGCAGTTGAGCCTTGGAGCTTAAATTAGCATATGTTGCCGTACCGCTTGCAGAAGCATTTGGTGTGGCATAATCGACGTAGGGCTGGCGCGCCAAAACTTTAGAATCGCTTATCGTAAGGGTGCTCACGAAGCCCGCACGCACATCGCCGAAATTTTTACCAGGAAAGATATCGATCGTATTGGTGCCAATTTTACGGATCTCGGATAAAATTTTCTCCTCCGAACCCTTACCGAGAGCTACTACGCAGATAACCGAGGCGATGCCAATGATGATACCTAGCATCGTCAAAATCGATCTTAGCTTATGCGAAAATATCGCGCTAATGGACATTTTAAAGCTCTCGATTAGCTGGTCTTTGCAAAATATAAAGGAATTTTTCGTTTTGATCTGCTCTTTTTTGCGCTCGAAAACCCGTTCCGTCTTTCTTTTATCGCTTAAAATTTTACCGTCTTTGATCTCGATGATACGATCCGCAAATTCCGCAATATGCGCATCATGCGTAACTATGATGATGGTGTGGCCCTCTTTATGCAGCGCCGTTAAAATTTGCATCACAGTCTCGCCGCTTTTACTATCAAGCGCGCCGGTAGGCTCGTCTGCCAAAATCACTTCGCCGCCGTTTATTAGAGCGCGGGCGATACTTACGCGCTGCTGCTGTCCGCCGCTAAGCTTGCTCGGTAAATTTTTAGTGCGATCGCCAAGCTCCAGCTTATCCAAAAGCTCCACCGCCCGTTTCGTCCGTTCGCTCGCTCCCACACCCGCATACACCGCAGGCAGCGAGACGTTTGCGGTCGCGTCCATCGTAGCTATAAGATTGTATTTTTGAAAGACAAAGCCGAATTTTTTACTTCTAAGCGCCGCAAGCTCGTCGCCGCTTAAATTCGCGGTCTCGCGACCTTCGATCTTATAGCTTCCGCTACTTGGCGTATCGATGCAGCCGATTATATTCATCAGCGTCGATTTTCCGCTTCCGGATTGCCCGATTATCGATATAAACTCGCCCGCTTCGATATTTAAACTTACGTCCTTTAGCACGTGGATTTCGTTATCGCCGAGAATGAATTTTTTGTTTATATCTTTAAGCTCTAGCATCTTTACACCATAAAATTTTAACTAAAACACCATCGGAGGTCCGTCCATATTTAACGGCGCGGCTTTTCCGTCGGCGATAAGCACCTCATCTTTTTCATCCAAACCGCTTAAAATTTCGGTATTCAGATCGTCGCTGATGCCGGTTTTTACGTATCGCTGCTCGGGCTCTTTGCCGTTAAGCACAGTGACGTAATCGCCTCCCCCGTCGCGCTTGATAACCGAGGTAGGCAGGTAACTCGTATTGTTCGCTTCGCTTACGATTATGTTGTTTTCGGTCGTCATACCGATCTTTAAAAAATCGTTTTCGTTATCCACGAGCATCTTTGCGTAAAAATATACCGCACTGTCGCTGCTGCTCGAAGAATAGGACGACCCGCTAGAGGTTTTATCGTAAGTCCCGTCGCTAAGCGTGGTAAGACCCGGATCGATCTTGTAAATTTTAGCCTTTTTGATATTATCAAGATCCGATAGTATGGAGTATTCTACGTCCATTCCGACCTTTACTTTGGATATATCGCCCTCTGCGATCTGCATCTTGATCTCCATTTTGCTTAGATCGGCGATCTTTACGATCGTAGGCGTAGTTTGGTTGGAATTTACCGTTTTGCCCTCCTCTACCGGCATGGAAACGATCGTGCCGCTTATCGGAGCCGTGATTTTGGTGTAGCCGAAATTCGTCTCCGCGGTGCTTAGCTGAAGTTTGGCCTGCTCGATCTGCGCCTCGATCTGCTTCTGCTCGGCTTCCTTTAAAGCGGCGCTATTTCTGGCGTTTTCCACAGCCTCTTTGGAAGCGGCGTTTCTTTTATACAGCTCAAGCTCGCGGTTATACTGCGTTTTGGCGTTTTCTGCAGCGATCTTTGCCGAAGCCAAATTTGCCTCATGGATCAGAAGCTGCGCCTTTTGCTGCGCGATCTCGTTTTCTTGAGTGACCGAATCAATCTGTGCGACCATATCGCCCTTTTGAACCTTATCGCCCACTTTGACGTAGAGCTTTTTGATCTGTCCGCTTACCTGCGCGCCCACGTCGACCAAATCCCTAGCATAAACCTCTCCCGCAGCCGTCACCGTACCTCTGATACTGCCTTTCTCAAGCCTTGTGGTAAGCGCCTTCGGCACCTCTTCTTGCTTAAAAAATTTACCGTATAAAAAATATATCGCAATGACGATGAGCAGGGTAAAGGCGATAAATTTCAAGGTTTTTTTCATTTTGCCAACTTCAAATAAAATAAGGGCTAATTCTAATGTAAAAATATAAAATTTTAGTTAAATACTAAATTCTTTGCTCGCGCACGGCGTAAAATTTCATGATCTTCTTATGCAAAATTAGCGAAACGTAGATCAACGCCGAGCCCGCAAGTAGGCGCGCCAGATCGGCGTCCTTTTGCCAAAATACCAAATTT
>NZ_CALIMQ010000179.1 GCF_938045535.1 uncultured Campylobacter sp.
GCTTCGCAAAACGCTTGCGAGCATCGACGAAAAAGCACTTTTAGATGAAAACGAATAACGAAGAAAAAGAGACCTTCTGGATCGCGTACGCCGATTTGATGGCGGGACTACTTTTTGTTTTCGTGCTTTTAGTAGGCGGCATCATCGTCAAATACTTTCTCACGCAAAGCAACCTGCAGGAGAAAGAAAGTCAAATTTCAAGCGCGCTAGCAAGCCTGCAAAGCCAGGAGAAAAAAAGCGCCGAGCTTGAGGCGCTGAATAAAATTTTTAGCGACCAACTCGAAAAGCTAAATATCGAAAATACCGATCTTCGCAAGCAAAATTCCATCTATTTCATACAGATCGAAGATCTGACTGAGATGGCGGAGAAGCTGAAAAAAGAGAATTTAGACATAAACTCGCTTCTGCAAAAAGCGCGCGACGACGCCAACGCTACGATCAGCCAAAACGAGCTTAAAATCGCCTTTTTGCTCGATCAGCTCACGCAGAAGCAGAGCGATTTTAATAAAATTTTGCAAGACCTCAACGTCACGAAAAACCGCATCCGCAACCTAACCGGAATGAAGGTCAAGATCATCGCCGATCTGAAGGAGAAGCTGGGCGGCAAGATCCGTATCGACAACGAAAGCGGCGCGATGACGCTAAGCTCGTCGATCCTTTTTGACAAAGGCTCAAGCGAGCTAAAAGAGGACGCCAAAGAGACGCTCCGCTCGACGCTACAGAGCTATTTCGCCGCGCTTTTGAATAACGACGAAATTCGCGAAAATTTAGATCAGATCATCATCGAGGGGCACACGGACAGCGACGGCGGGTATTTGTATAACCTCGAGCTCTCGCAAAATAGGGCGTTTGCCGTGATGGATTTCATCAATTCGTGGAATAAAGATGAGCGACTGCAAAAATATCTCATAGCCAGCGGTCGCAGCTACACGCAGCCCGTGATGCGCAGAGGCGTCGAGGACAAGGACGCTAGCCGCCGCATCGAGATAAAATTTACCCTTTCAAACAAAGAGGCGATGGAGGAGATCAGGAAATTTTTGCAGTTCGACGCGAACGCTACGAATTAGAAGCTCACTCGAAATTTTAACCTGCAAACGAGAGAGCTTAGATTTCAAAATTTTAACGAATTAACGGCTCATCTGAAATTTTAACGGCGGCGCGGAACATATCCTTTTATTTTGGCGCGAATGTCGTCGTAATTTGGCGGTTCGCTAAATTTTACGCACCGCTTACGCAGCATCTGCTGCGGCGGAATGTGTTTAAATTTTAAACCCACGTATTTTGACGCGCTTTTAGTGTTGCCGTGCGGATGATATAGTCTAAATTTAGACCTTTAAATTTAAGCCGTAAATTTAAGCAGGCCCACGGGCGGCTTAAAAATTTAAATGAATTAAAAAATGTGAAATATTATTTGTATGGAAAAACACTAGAGTATTATAAAAATTTATAAAGAGGAGCTGATTTATGAAAAAAAAATTAGTTGTGTATGATTTTGACAAGACAATTTACGATGGAGAAACTGGAGTTAATTTTTCGGTATTTTATTTAAAAAAATATCCACTAAAATCTATTTTATTTTTGAT
>NZ_CALIMQ010000180.1 GCF_938045535.1 uncultured Campylobacter sp.
ATCCGCAAAAAGCATAGCAAGCGGAAAAATTAGAGCTAAAACCGCAAATTTAAAAAATTTCATCTGAACCTTCTTGAGTTGAATTCATACATTAAATTTCAAAATCGAGCGGCAATTATATGTAGAAAAATCTTAAAAAGTAATAAAAAAAGCGGTTATCATAAAGCACGAAAGCGGCTAAATTCTCAATTGCAAGAGCTTTTTGATAGATAAAATTTAATAGAATTTAGGATATGGCGGAATTTTAAAAGGCAGTCAGATTTTACTCCGACTGCTAAAATTTTAATGAAGTTTCGACCAAATTTTACTTTTCCAAAGACCTGCAAAAACAGAAAGGATCAAGAAATAAATCATAATATTTATGGTTGTAGCTTCACGCTCGGCTTTTTTGCTATCGCCTACGTCAGCTAGATATTCCACGACCTTGGCTTCAGCGTTTTCGTTCAAGCCTACGCGCGGCATCGAAGTGCCTGGAAGCTTCTTTTGCGTATCATTGATAAACTCGTGTAGATAGTTGGCGCCCTTGGAACGGATCATCATCGAAAGATCAGGAGGCGTCGAGCCCATATACGCAGCCAGGCTAGCCCTATCGCTGGATGCAAAGAGCTTATCATATTTGACGTCGTGGCATCTTAGACAAGCATCCTCAAAAACCGCCTTACTTAAAAGGAATTTTTTCTGCGCTTCGTTTAGTTCGGTGCCTTGCTTGATACCGCTAGCAGCAGCCTCAGAGGCGATTAGTTTATCCTCGCTAGGAGCGAGCGACTTTAGATAGGCTACGATATCGGCGATCTCTTGATTTAGATCACCGCCTGCACCGAAAAACCCGGGCATCGGAAAAGGCTTTTCGTCGCCAAATTTCTGATCTAGCTTAAGAGCCATGATCGGATCTTTGATGAGCGCAGCTAAGAATTTATCAGTGTATAGATAGCCTGCGCTGCTAAGATCCGGAGGATTGACGCCGTATGCGGCACTAGCGCTTGCCGCGTCCATAGGAGCGGGGATATTTGCACTTTTTACTCCATGACATGCGGTGCAGCCTGCATTTGTAAAGGTTTCGGCGCCGCGCACGGCATCGCCTTTGCTAAGATCTATTTTATTTATCTTATCCCAAAAAAGCACCATTTTGTCTTGTTGCTCTTTCGCACTGGCTAGGGCTTTTTTAGAATTTTTTATCATCGTCTCATCCCCGCCTTTTTCAGCTGCGGCCAAAGCGCTTTCTGCTGCGGCTACGTTATGCGCGGCTAAAGCCGTATCGCCTGCTGCAAAATCGTAATTTACCGGATCAGTGTGCGGACTGAGCTTAGTATGAGCATAAGGCTCGATAAACCAGTATAAAATTCCCACACAAAAAAGCACCAAGATTAGGGTTCTTATCTCTTTCATGGCTAGACCCTCTTTCTTTCTGCAATTGTAATTAGCGGAAGCACTACGACGAGCAATCCGATATATATG
>NZ_CALIMQ010000181.1 GCF_938045535.1 uncultured Campylobacter sp.
GCTATTTTACAGCGGATGCAAAAGTAGGCTATCTAAAAGATGGCTTTGACGTGTATTTTTACGTCAAAAATTTGACCGACAAAGAGTACTTCTCGCACATACGCGACAGAGCGAGTAATGTCTTGATCACCTATGGCAAAGGCAGAACGCTCGGCGTCGGCGTAAGATATAGTTTTTAAATTTAGTAAATTTTACTAAAAGAAAGGATGAAAAATGAGGAAAAGTTTAGCTGTATTGGCAGTTTTAGGTGCATTTAGCGTAGCTGGCGCGCATGATTTTTGGCTTGCGGGTCAAAATGACGACAAACTGAGGGTTCAGATCGGATTTGGAGATGGATTTGCCACGTGCGAGCCGATCGATAAGCAGAGGGAGAATAATTTTGAAATCCCCGTAGTCATAGATAAAAACGGCAAAAAAATCGAGCTAAAGCGCACGAGCGAAAACTATAAATTTGAGGGCGAAAAGCAGCCGGAAGGCGTCTATATCATTACCGGGCAATATAAACCGACCTTTTGGACCGAGGATAAAAGCGGCAAATGGCATATGGGCGGCACGAAAGATACGATTAAAGACGCTAAATTTTGCCGTCGCGCCACTATGCTCGCAAAGGGCGTAATCAACACACAAGCAGGCGATCTCATAACTAAGCCCGTGGGCGAGCGACTCGAGCTCGTACCTTTAGAAAATCCGGTAAATTTCAAAGCCAATAAGCCGTTTAAAATTAAAGTGCTATTTGAAGGCAAGCCGCTTGCAAATGCCGCGGTTGAAGGTGCGCCGGATGGATTTCTGGAAGATATGAGCGCATTTTATGGTATGACTAACGATAAGGGCGAAATCGAGGTTATGGCGCTAAAGCCGGGTCCTTGGATACTAAAAGCAAGAAATAAACTTGCATTTTCGGATCCAAAAAAATGCGACGAAGAGACGATCATCGCGTCATTTGCTTTTGAGGTAAAATAGTTTAAATTTACTCTAATTTTACTCCGGCTATTAAATTTAAAAGCCGGAGTACGCTATATTGCGCGGACTTTATAGGTTACGCGCGTAGGCTGCGCTTTTAACTCGTCGCGATTTGCGCATTGTGCTACGACAAGCCTTCCTAGTAAAATTTCAATTTTAGCTTGAATACTCGCTTTTTCATAAATGAACTTTAAAATTCAGCTTCTAGTGCCTATTCGCCCGAAACAATCCTCGTTCAAAACCAAAAGATTAAATTTAATTCAAAATTTCGCTCTATTTAAATTCCACTCGCGCCCCAAAATTTATCTAAATTTCAAACCCCGCAAGTCATAGATTTTAAAATTCCAAAGGCACAACTTTATGAACCCTAAAATTTTAAACGCCATAAAATTTCGCGGTATAACCTCTAGCGTTTTATCGATCTGCTGTTATCTGATCATTTGGGCTTGTTGCGAGTTTTTGCACGGCATTACGATGAGAGTGTTTTTCGCCGCCGCTGCCGCAATAGTCGCCATAATTTTCGCTTCGATGATTTTTAAACTCTCGGCAACCAAAATGATCTCGGATATCTCCGCTAGCAAGGTATTTAGGGCGTATTTGATTAACTTTATCGCCCGAGTGCTTTGGGCTATCGTATTTATTTCACTTTTACCACATTCTATGAATAATAATATTGTGAGCTTGGAGACTCTAGATTATACCTTACACGAGCGAGGCGGTTCTTTCGTGGAGGCATTCTATTGCATTTTAGCGGCTATGGCCATAGGACTTAATCACTCTATAGAGATTAAAGAGACGCAATTTGTTACCATTTGGTATGTAACG
>NZ_CALIMQ010000182.1 GCF_938045535.1 uncultured Campylobacter sp.
AACGGCGGCGCTTGGCTTGCGCTATGCGGTTTCAAGTCGTACGGTGGCGTTGTGCGTTAAATCTTAAATTTGCGTGCTGGGCGGCGGGAAGGCAGCATTTACCCCGTAAAATTTTAACTTTCGCGCATCGGACGACGGCTAGGTGCCATTGCTCACATGCTGTTGCGAAGCTGCTTCTAAATCGCCGAGTTAAATTTTAGCGCGCCAAAATTTTAGTCTATGCGGCGCGATTTACGAAACGACGAATTTAGCCCGCCGAAATTTTAGTCTGCATTACGACGCGCCGAAATTTTAATTTGCATTGCGATTTATAGCGTATCAAAATTTTAACTTGCGCAGAGCAATCCACCACGTATCTAAATTTTAAGTCGCGCAGTGCGATCCGCGATGAACAGGAATTTTAATTTGACGTGATTTATGACGCACTGGAATTCTAACCTGCGCTACGGATCTACGACGCACGGGCGCGTAGCCTAGTCGATTGCTCGCATCGCATCGAGCCGCTTTAAAAACAGTTCTACTTTGCGCAGCTGCGCCGCATCTAGCGCCCTGCCCGAGTAAAAATACTCCACGCTGTTGCCGTTTGGATAATTCACTCGCGAAATACCCGCCTCTTCGCTTCGCGGCTCAAATTCTAAGGACAAATCCGCGCCGCCTCGAGAATAAAGCTTGAGCTGTGAATTCGCATTTACGGCGCGTGGCGACATGCGGCATTTGTCTTCGTCGCACTGCTCTACGCCGTGCGCATCGCCTGTCAGCCTGCCGTCGCGCTCGCGGGCATCAAGTTCGCCCGTTTGCGAATTTGCGCTAAATTTTATATCACCGTCTGCGTCAAATTTATCCGCACAAACCTGCGATTTTATGTCGCGCGAAGTATCCATGCCGAAGCCGCGCTCATCCGCGTTAGAAAACTCATCATACCCCACTGCGCCGTTTTTTCTGGCGCCGCACGACACTGCACGAAGTCCGCTCATACCTTGCTCTATCATATCGGGCTTGCTCTCGCCGTAACTTTCTGTGCCGCGCCCACCGCTGCTATTATCGCGACCTTCTACGCCCCGCTTGTTCTTGCCTTTTATGCTCTCGCTGCTCGCGTTAAATTTAGCCGCCCGCGAGGGCAAGTCCTCGCCGCGCGCAAGCTTTAGCCCTCCGCCCAGCTCGCTTGCAAGGCGATTTAGCGTGCCGTCGATGCCGTCGATGATGCGCACGTGCGGAGGCAAAATTTCGCGCAAAACGTCCTTAAAATAGTTAAAATGCGTGCAACCAAGCACGAGCGAACCGAGGCGCTCAAGCTCAAATTTACCGAGCTCCTCCCGCAGATAGGCTCGAACCGCGGGTGAGTCAAACTCCAAATCCTGCGCAAACTCCACGAGGCGCGGTAACGCCAGGCTCCACGTCTCGCACTCCAGCCGCCCAACGAGGCGCGCGAGCTTTTCACCCGCGATCGTTAGCGGCGTGGCGATGAGCAGCGTCGGGCGCGCGCCGAAGCTGTCCGCGGCGAGCTTGACGGCGGGCTCCATGCCGATAACCGGCACGCTAAATGCGCCGCGAAGCTCCGAGATAGCCGCGCTAGTGGCGGTGTTGCAAGCAACGACGACCGCGTCCGCGCCGCGCGAGACCAAAAACCCCACCGCATCAAGGCTCAGGCGCACGATCTCGGCCCTGCTTTTCGTGCCGTAAGGGACGTGATCCTCGTCGGCAAAATACAAAAACTCCGCCCCGCTAAACCGCCGCAAAGCCTCGGCAAGCACGCTTAGCCCGCCGATACCCGAGTCAAAAAACGCTATTTTCAAATTCTTAGTCCAAGGTTAAATTTTAAAAAAGGGATTATAGCTTAATTCAAGTAAAATTTAAATTTTGAGCGGGCTTAGCGGATCCGCGGTCGGAATTCTCGCTACCCTATTAAAATTCGCGGCAAATTTAATCAATTTCTCAGGGGGGGGGGTAGAATTAGCCAAATTTTACCCAGAAAGGATACTAAATGAAAAAATCGCTATTTGCGTTGGCGCTTATCGCCTGCTTTGCGTTAGGAGCGTCCGAGCTTGAGACGCTAGAGAAGGAATGCAAAGGCGGCAATATGGAGTCTTGCTACAAAGCCGGCTTATTATGCGAAGACAATGCTACGTCGTTTAAACTGTTTGAAAAAGCTTGCAATGGTGGATGTGAGGAAGGGTGCCTTTCAGTGTCAGAAATTATAATGCAAGAAGATTCTAAAAAAGGCATCAGGTATCTTGAAAAAAATTGTAACGCCAAATGCACTATTTGTTGCGGATTATTGGGGATCAAATATAGTCTCGGGGTCGACGTCGAAAAAGATATATCAAAAGGGATAACCTATTATGACAAGGCTTGTGACGGAGGAGAAGAACTATCGTGCAGTATGTTAGCAGATATGTACGACAAAGGAAAGGGCGTAAAAAAGGATGAAATGAGAGCGGCGGTTTATTATAAAAAAGGTTGCGACGTAGCAGGCGAATTACTGAATTGCTACAATTTTGCGGTTTTTAACTACAACATTAACGATAAAAGCAAAGCCGCGCAATACTTTAAAAAAGCTTGCGATCTAGGCAAAAATAAAAATTCTCTTTTTAAGAATCTGCCCGAGTTTAAAGAAACTTGGCAAAAATCCTGCGATATGTATGAGCTGCTAAAATAGCGCGCCGAGCTGTAGCCGGTACAATTACGCGTCGGCTGCGGCTTAAAATCCCGCCGCGTTTAAATTTAAAACGCAAGCAAATTTAAAGCGACGATAAAATTTTAAATTAGTCGGGCGATATACGACAGAATTTAGCGTAAATTTACACGGATCCTGCACAGATTTTGGCGCGAGCAAAGCACTAAAATAAAGAGGCAGATTTGTCATAAGCAAATGCGTGCTAAAAGCATAGATTGGCACGCAGCAAAATTTTAAGTTAGGATTATGGAGACCTTATACGCTTCGTTATTTTCCTTTCTTGAGTTCCAGCGCGATTTTGAT
>NZ_CALIMQ010000183.1 GCF_938045535.1 uncultured Campylobacter sp.
TTACGCTACCACAAAATTAAAAGGGGCTTTATGGCGGCGCAGGTCTGCAATTTGCAGTAAAAATTAAAAGCCATGATTTTGGCTCATAAGGCGCGTAGCCTTTAGATGGTTTCTATCGCGCTTTAAAGTGGGATTTTGCTTAGTAATTTTGCGCGATAGATTTTAACGGGCGGAATTTTATCATCGCCGCAAAATTTTGGCTTTTAAAATTTTGCTTTGTAGGATTTTAGCCCTCATAGTTGCGATAAAAGGCAGCTTATTTTATTTCGTAGGATTTTAGCGGCATCGCGTCTAATTTATATGGCATAATTCTAAAAGGCGCTTATTTTGAAATCCTGCGGGTAGAACTTGCGAGACTGCGTTTGCGAGGTTTTGTAAGAATTTGATGGCAAACCACTCAGCGCGTTTAAAAATTTTATTCGTGCGTCGAGCCCTCATTTGCGTTTCAAATTTTGCCATTGTGGCGGAATTTTGCTCACGTGGCAAGAGCTTGCATGCAAGCTGTCCGTGAATCTAAGGATTTGGACGTTAAATTTATTAGTGTGTTTGGCGACGCAACGCCGTGACTACCGCCGTGCCTGCGCATAAAATTTCGCGCTGCGAGCGATTAAAAAAGTTTTTGGCTTTTTTGCTTCGTATAAATTTCGCGCCGCGAGCGTTTAAAAGCCGCAAGAGCTTTAAAAATTTAAATTGGAAAGATTGAATGACATTTTTTTCGCCTGAGTTTGTCCTTGCTTTTTTAGCGTTTTTAATCGTTTATTGGACGCTCAAAAATCATATTTTCGCGCAAAAAATCCTGATCCTGTTAGCAAGCTATGGCTTCATGTGCTCCGTAAATCCACGCTTTGCGCTGGTGCTTGCAGCCTATAGTGCCTTCGTATATTTTGCAGGGGTGTGTATCGCGCGCGCTAATCGCGTAGTCGCAAAAGCTATATCGCCCGCAAAGCAGTCTTCGCACAAGAAAAAGCTCTCGCGTAAAGCGGCAACCAAGCAGATGGGTGTAACAAAGCAAGCTCGCATAGCAAAGCAGGTGCAAAAAGTGGGGTTAGCGAAGCAGATTCCGTTACCAACTGCGAAGGCGCGCGCAGTGATGCTTGCGGCAGTTGCTTGCGGCTTATTTTTTCTCGCATTTTTTAAATATTACGGCTACGTCAGGGAGTTTTTCAATGCTGCGCTTGCTGCGCTTCACCTAGGTGCCGTAGATAGCGTGGCGTTTCCGCTTGGAATTTCATATTATGTTTTTATGTCGATCACCTATTTCGTCTCGGTTTATAGGCGCGAATGCGGTGAGCAGGGCTTTTTGAGCCTGGCGTGCTTTTTGGCGTTTTTTCCTAGCGTCGTGATGGGCCCTATCGGGCGCGCAAGCGCTGCCAAGGGCGTAGAGCCAGTACTGCCGCAGTTTGATCGCTTCAAGCACTTTGGCAATGCCGATGAAATTTATGTGCTTATAATTTTTGCCTTAGTTAAGATGTTGCTTATTAGCGGCTATTTGGGCGCGTATTATAGCGATGTGATTTCAGGCGTTTACGGCGACGAGCCTGAGTCCTCCGCGGCGCAAATTCTAGCTGCACTGCTACTTTATGGCGCGGTGCTTTATACGAATTTTAGCGGCTTTATCGATATGGCGCGGGCGCTTGGGCTTGCGATGGGCTTTAAGCTGCCGCAGAATTTTAATATGCCCTACGCGGCTAAGAATTTAGGCGAGTTTTGGGGTCGCTGGCATATCAGCTTATCCACGTTTATACGCGATTATATTTATATCCCGCTCGGCGGCTCGCGCAGGGGTTTTGCACGTACCTGCGTAAATTTGCTAATCGCGTTTGCGCTATCTGGTATCTGGCACGGTGCGGGATTAAATTTTTTGATTTGGGGACTTTTGCACGGAGCAGCGCTTGTATTTTTAAAATGTCTTGCCAAAGTGGGCGTAAAGCCGCTAAATCCGTATTTGGCACTATTTTGTACCTATATTTTTGTAAGTTTCGCTTGGATTTTTTTTGCCAATTCTCTTACAGATGCGGCGGCGATTTTGGGCGCTTTTGCCCGCGCACGAGCTTTCGGAGATATTAGCGAGCTAGCGGCGCTTGCGGTGATTTTAGCGGGGATTTTTGTTTATCCTAAAATTTCAGCTCTTAAAGATACTTTGATCGCGCTTTTTGCCGAGCTGCCGTTTTTACCTAAAGCTCTCGTGCTCGGCGTGATATTCACGCTGATTTTCGCGCTGATGCCAAGCGGAATTCCAAATTTCATCTACGCAGGATTTTAGATGCTTAGGTTTGTTTCGACTCTGATTTTTGCGCTGCTTTTCTCAGCATTTTTTATGCAAGGCTCGCTGCTTTATTATTTGGAGCAGCGATTTCACGATGACTTTGGGCTAGAAGAATGGCTGCGCCACTCACCGTTTCGCGTAGGCGGAGAGATCTACGAAAAGATTGCAAATGGCGCAGATAAGCTTGAGCAGCGTATCAAAGGCGAGGACATTAGCAAGGATGAGGACGCAAGTCCGCATAGCGGAAGCAAAAATTTTAAAAAACCTGCGCAAGATCGTATGGCGGAAAATCAAGCTTTGCAAAGCACGAAAGCAGGGGATCACGATGCTTCGCAAAGCGTTAAGCCGCAAGGTAGCAAGCCGCAAGCCCATGCCGCGAAGAATTCAGCTTTAAATAATTCTACGCATCATTCAAAGACGCGCGATTCGGCGCAGGAGCCTTACACACAAAATTCCATCCTTCAAAATTCTACTTCGCGAAATTCCGTGCCACAAAGCCAGACTACAACAAGCTCTGTACCGCACAGCTCCGCTGCGCCGCAAAATCCCGTCACGGCAAGCGCAACCTTGCAAAGCGGCGAGAATTCCGATTCTCAACTCCCTGTTCCGCAGGCTTTGGAGCAGAATTTAACGACGCAAAGCTCCGTGGAGGTTGATGCTAAAATTTCGCTTAGCGACGATGGCAAAATCCGCCTAAATGCAGGCGATGAGGTGCTTTTTATCGGCGATAGCCTGATGCAATACGTGGGGATGAACGCTAAGAAATTTTTCCCGAAGCGAAGCCTGAGGGTGATCGATCTTAGCAAGCAATCTACGGGGCTTGCGAGCAAAAAGTCCTTTGACTGGCAAAAGACGCTCGATACTGCGCTTAGAGAGAATGGCGGCGTTAAGCTCGTAGTCGTGCTTCTAGGAGCGAACGACGTCTGGGAGTACCGCGCAGGCGGCAAGACCTACGGCATCAAAACGCCGCGCTGGCGAGAGTTTTACGCCTCAAGGGTGCGCGAGATCTACGATACGGCGCACTCGCACGGTGCAGGAGTGCTGTGGCTAGCGATGCCGTGTATGCAAAAGCCGGATTTTGAGGAGAAAACGCAGCTGCTAAATCAAATATATGCTGACGCTAGTATGGCGCTTGGCGGGTATTTTATGCAAACAACCCCGCTCGTGTGCGAAAAAGGCGCCTATAAAACCTATCTACAAAGCGGCTCCAGGCTCGTGCGCGTGCGTCAAGACGACGGCATTCATATGAGCAAAGAGGGTTGCGAAGCGGTAGCGAAAGAAATTTTATCAAGGATTGAAGTTGAGTAAATTTATAGCGATTTTATTTGCCGTATTATTAAGCGGATGCGCGGCAAACGCAGGCGTTCGCGGCATAAATTCCGCAAACGCAAAAAGCTCTGCGGGCTTTGGAGTGAAATTTTTTGGCGATTCGCATTTAGGAAGCGACGCGCTGATAGATGCTTTCAGACACGGCTTTTTCGTGCAAAACAGCGTCGGCTTCGTGCCTGCGATGATGCCTAAATACCACAAAAGCGAAAATATAGAATTTAAGCAAAGCGGCTTTAATGTGATCTCGTCTCGCACCGAGCAAGACCCAGATTTTCCACTATGCGGAGTGATCGCTACCGGCAAAAAGGGCGCTAATGTGCGACTGGAGCTAAAGCAGCTTAGCGGCGATTTTTACGTCGAAATTTTGCATAAATCGGATCAGAGCGGCGAGATTTTTCGCGTGCGCGATGCAAGCGGGCTAAGCGCGTATATTTCACAAGAAGTGCCGCAGAAATGGGAGTATTCTAAGATGCGACTTAGATTTCCGATCGAAATTCGATCGCTACGTGATGGGGCAGAACTTGGAGGATATAAAATTTACCGCAAAAACGCGCGCTTTGCAGACTCTTGCGCGAGCAACGGCGCGTTTAGCAACCTCTACGAAAAATGGGGTGCAGATGCCTTTGGTAGGGATTTTTCGGGACTTAGGTACGATCTCGTAGTCATCGCTTACGGCACAAACGATGCGATGGATCCGCGCTTTGACGAGCAAAAATTTTATCAGAGCATCCGCGGACTTATCCGTAGCGTCCACTCCGCGAGCCCGGGCTGCTTCGCTCTGTCCGCTCTGCAGCTCCCGGTGCGAAAATCCTGCTCGTAGCGCCGCCGCGAAGCCCTAAAGTGCCAAACGCCTCACGCGCTGCGGAGGTGCTAGCGCATCTGGCGCGAGACGAAGGGGCGATGTTTTACGACATAGCCGGTCTTATGGATGAGGATGGCGGCTGGCGCGGCTGGCGCGAGCGCGGGCTTATCCGCCCAGACGAGATCCACTTACAAAAAGAGGGCTACGAAAAAATCGGCGCCGCGCTGGCAACGAAATTGCGCGGCAGGCTTTAAATTTAATCTTTAAATTTAGGCGGCTTGTTGTGGAATTTACAAAGTTCGTCGCTAAATTTAAAATTTAGCGGCAGTAAGCAAAGCTGCGCCTACTTGGATTTCGCCGCTTAGATCCGCGCCGCGAAATTTAAATCAGAAGCTGCGGCTTTAAATTTACGCGTCGATAGGCTTGATGCCTGTGCTTTTAAAATACGTCGCCTAAATTTACGCTTTTAATTTGGATTAAATTTATGTGGTTACGGCTAGGGGCGAAAGGTCTGTGCGGTGTGCGCTGCGTAAAATTTAGCGCTTAAAATTTCATTCGCATGGGTTGCGACAAAGCGCGGCGAGCTAAATTTAAGAAGCAAAAAAGGAAGCAGATGATATATCTTTGCGGCGATACGCACGGAATAAACGAGATCGGTAAAATAACGAACAAAGCCTTTGCGGGCGGGCTTAGCACCGATGATTTCGTCATCGTGCTCGGAGATTTCGGGCTATTTTGGAGCGAGCGGATAGACGAGTTTATGGCGCGTAAAAACATAGAAAGATATTTCCCCGCCACGCTTCTTTTCATAGACGGCAACCATGAAAATTTCGATATGTTGGATCAGCTGCCGCGCGAGCGAAAATTCGGCGGCACCGTGGGCGTGGGCGGCGAGAATATTTTTTGGCTGCGGCGTGGCGAAATTTACGAGATTGCAGGGCGACAATTTTTGTGTTTCGGCGGCGCGCTTAGCGTCGATAAGGTGCATCGGATACCGGGGCTTAGCTGGTGGGCGCGCGAGATTCCAAGCGAGGAGGAGTTTGCTTGCGCGATGCGAAATGCGCGCGATTTCATCGCCGCGGGCGGGCGGATCGATGCAGTGCCAAGCCACACGGCGCCGTGGTTTGCGATGAAATTTTTAAAAGAATACCTTTGGTGTGGCAAAAGCACCCCCGATAAAACGTCTGAGTACTTAGAGTGGATCTTTGAGCTCGTAAGGCCTGCGCGGTGGTATTTCGGACACTTTCACGGCGATAAGAAATTCCATGCGCACGGCTGCGATTTTTATCTCTGTTACGATGAAATTTTAAAATTTGAGGACTAGCCTTGGGCTCACAGCAGCGAAATTTAGGGCTATGCAAACGGCGAAATTTCGCTCGTAAATTTTAAATACTGAGGCGCGCGAAATTGAGCCTTTATATTAAAATTTAAGCTAGTTTGGCTACAATGTGGCACTTTTTTAGAAAGGAATAAAGATGAAGGTTGTAATTACTTATTGTAATTCTTGATCTTATAGACCGCAAGCTCTCCGTGTGAGAGATGAAATAACAAGCGTCTATAAGGATGCAGTTGTCGAGTTGGCCCCTGGTGGCAGCGGAGACTTTCTAGTAGAAGTTGACGGCAGAAAGCTTTTCTTCAATAAAGATTTTGCTAAGCCTCGTTTCCCAAGTGAAGGTGAAATTTTAAATCTAATTAAAGTTGCAGCCTAGCTCAAAGCCCGAAAGCGGGTCGCAAGATTTGCTTTCGGGCGTTTATACTCAAATTTAATATCCCTAAATTTAATCGTAAAATAATCCTAAATTTGCCAAATCAGCGCTACGCAAAGCTTAGACTAAATTATCCCACATTTCGGCAAATTTAAAAAGCCATTTTAATCAAATTTACACAGCGATGCGGTTTAAATTTATTGCTCGGAGTTTATAAATTTCAAAAGAAAGAGGAATTTTTGCGAAATCAAAATTTCGCAAAAACAGGGAGGGTTATTTGTTTGCGCGCTCGATATACTCGCCGCGGACGGTATCTACGCGGATAACCTCGCCTTCGAGCACGTGAAATGGGATTTGTACCACGGCGCCGGTCTCAAGCGTGGCGGGCTTTTTGTTACTACCCTGCGTATCGCCGCGGAAATTCGGCGCAGTTTCTACGATCTTAAGCTCCACTACCTGCGGCACATCCACGCCGATCGCTTTGCCGTTGTAAAACATTATATTTACCATCATGCCATCTAGCATCCATTTTTTCGCCTCGCCCACATCCTCGTCGCTAATTGCGATCTGTTCGTAACTATCGGTATCCATAAACTGGCACGCCTCGCCGTCGTCGTAGAGGTACTGCATCTCTTTTTCCTCAAGATTCGGTGCCTCGCATTTATCGCCCGCATGGAAGGTCTTTTCAAGCACCTTGCCATCTATGAAAGATTTTATTTTAACGCGCACGAAAGCAGGCCCTTTTCCCGGTTTTACGTGTTGGTATTCTATGATTTTAAACGGAATTCCGTCCACCTCGATTTTTAGACCTTTTTTTAGATCACCCATTGAATAAGCCATAAATTTCTCCTTAAATTGATAGGGCGCGATTATAACAAATTTTATTTTAAATTGATATAATTGGCGAAATTTTAAGGGGAGGGAAGCTATGAAAAAAATCATCTACGTTTTGGCTGTATGTGCGGCTTTTGTGCTTGGCGCGAATGCGAACGAAGCGGAGTTCGTAAAAAACCTAAAGCAAAGTCTAAATGATAAAAACGCTCAGCTCATCTCGATCGACAAGCTAAACTCGCTAAACGGGCTAAATTTGCTGATCGTCCGCTCGGGCGATAAAAAAGAGGCCTTTTTGGCTAGTGACGATGGCAAAAGCCTAGTGGCGGTAACGGAGGAGCCTAAGCTTGCGGACGGGGCGGATGCGGCGCTATTTAAGATGAGAACTCAAATTTTAAAGGACGCCAGGGATACCGCCGCGCTTGAGCTGCTAAAGAGCATAAATCCCGCGAGATTTGCCTATATCGAGTCGTTTGATAAAAATAATCCCTACGTGACCTATATCGTGGGCGATCCGGAGTGCCCGTATTGCGCCGAGGAGATGAAAAGGATCACGAAGCATCTTCGCAACAGCAACGTAAAATTGATCTTTGCGCCGGTGCACGGCAAAAGCGCGTTTATCAAATCGGCGCTGATTTTAAAGCATCTGAAGGCCCTCTCTCCGAGCGATCAAAAGGGCGCGATCGACGTGATCGAGAAATACTATAACAAGGACGCGCAGGTAAGCGATGCGGACGTCTCAAAAGCCGAGCTTGACGCCGTGTATGCGGACACCAAGACGCTCTTTTCCAAAGGCGTGATCAAATCGGTACCATACGTGATCAAGGTGAAAAAATAGTCTGAATTTACGGAATTTAGGGCGCGAGGTTTGTGCGCGGACAGCGCGAGTTTGCTCGCGGTAGTGCAAATTCGCGCGCAGCACAGCCGTCCGCGCAAGCTGAAATTTCACAAAATTCCGCCGCTTTAAAATTTCAAGCGGCGGAATTTATATTGATTGCAACTCGGCAATTCTAAATTTAAAGCGATACATCTTCTAAAAGCACGCCCAAGCGATTTGCTTGGGCGTGTAATTGTATGCGCTACCATCGGGCTTTTTTGGCGCGCAGCTCAAAGTAAAATTTTAAAATCCTCGAGCGAAAAGAGTAAAATTTTATCGCTTTTTAGGCTTGCTAGCTCGCCGCTAAAGCCGCTTTTGGAAAACAGCGCGAGCAAATCGGGCGAGAGGCGCGCTTTTTCGCATTTGAGCATGAGCTCGTTTAGCACGTTTTTTGAAATTTTTCGCTCCTTGTATTTGCACTCGCCCGCAACGCAAAAGCTCTCAAATTTCGCGTAGATGTCGATCTCGACCTCTTTGTTCCAAAAGCTCGAAATTTGCGAAATCTCTAAATTTAGATACTTCGCGAGCAGCTCTTTGCTTAAAATTTCAAACCCGAGCCCAGCGTAGGCGTTGAAATCTGCTTTGATCAGGCTTAGCACGCGCCCTATCTCGCCGTGGCGTAGCGCGGGCAGGTTCGGCTCGATAAATCTAAACCAAAACCTCGCAAAGTTGCTGCTAAAATGGACTTTGTCGGTGATATGGTAGCGGCGCAGTGCGCGCGGTAGGCGGTCGTTTTTGCGGGCTTTTTGCGCTCTTTGCTCGCTTGATTTTTCGGTGATTAAAAACTTCGCGTTTATGAGATCTGCGGTGATTTTTTGCGCCGTAAATCGCGGCAAGATTTTTGAAATTCCTATTTTTTTGCGGTCGCTTCTAGCGAATTTCATCAGCGCTTTTTTGATCTGCTCTTCGCACTCGCCGCCGAATTTAAAACGCTCGCCGAGACGTTCAAAGCAGAGCAAAATTTCATTTTCGATCGCTTCGAAAACGTCCGCGTAGCCGCTTATGCAACCTATCTCGTCAAATACGAAATGAAACTGCAAAATCGCGTCGATACCAACATCGCCTAAATTTCGCGCAGTGTCTTTTAACTCGTAAATTTCGCCCTCCTTGCGGGCGTAATTTTAGCGAGTTTGGATATAATTTGCAAAAATTTTGGAGTCGCGCTTTGGATTTTCAAACGATCAAAGAAAACATCATCTTAAAAGAGGGGATTAAATACTTCGATTTTGCCGCGTCTGGGCTTGCATATCGCCCTATAGAAGCGGAGATCGAGCGCGTGCTTGTAACATACGCCAACGTCCACTCCGCAGGCGGAGAGAGCGCCGAGATTACGAGCGATTACTACGAAAACGCAAGGGCCAAAATCAAAGAGCTTCTAGGCTGCGAAGAGCGCTACTATTTGATCTCGTGCGGATTTGGCGCGACTGCGGCGATAAAGAAGCTCTGGGAAATTTTAGGCATCTACCTGCCGCCAGCGACGCGAGACAGGCTCGGCTTGCGGCGCGAGAGCATAAAAGAGCTGCCGCTTTTCATCATCTCGCCTTTTGAGCACCACTCAGTTGAAATTAGCCTAAGACAGGGGCTTTGCGAGGTCGTGCGCGTGCCACTGGATCCAAGTGGGCTGATGGATTTTTCGCGGCTGGGCGAAATTTTATCCGCAAACAAAGGACGCGAAATTTACGGCGTACTTACCGCGGCATCGAACGTGACGGGTCTTAAGCTTGACTACAAGCGCGCTTACTTGATGCTTAAGGCGCACGGCGGGCGGCTGTTCGTGGACGCTAGCGCGCTCATCGCGCACGAAAACGTAGATCTCGGCTTTTGCGACGGCATGTTTTTCGGCGCACACAAGCTTTTGGGCGGCGTGGGCGCTAGCGGGATTTTGGCGGTGCGAAAGGAGCTTTTGCGCGGTGAGGAGCCGACATTCGCGGGAGGCGGCACGATCAAATACGCAGATGCCCTAACGCAGCGCTTTATAATCGATAAGGAGCGCTTGGAGGAGGCGGGCACGCCGGGCATCATCGCGCTGGTACGAACCTATCTTGCTCTAAAGCTTCGCAAAAGCGTGGGGCTAGAGGCGATCAAATCGCGCGAAGAGGCTATTTACAGGCGCTTCATAAGCGAAATTTCAAAAATCCCCGAGATTGAAATTTACGGCAATCTCACCGCGCCGCGCGTGCCGATCTTTGCTTTTAATATGCAAGGGCTCGGCGCGGACGCGCTAGCCGGGGTGCTCGGGCAGAAATTTGAGATCCAGACCCGCGCAGGCTGCGACTGTGCAGCACCTTACGGCTTTGATCTGCTCGGCTTACAGCCCGATACCGAAATGTCGCGCAAACCCGCTTGGGTGCGGGCTAGCTTCTCGTTCATCCACGACGAAAGTGACGTGGATTTCTTGGCGGAGGCGCTAAGACAGATCGCTCAGATCCGTGATAAAATCACCTTCGTAGCGGGCAAATATCGCTGCGGTAGCGTAAATTAAGCTCGCGAAATTTTGTAGCAAGAGCCGCTTTTAAATTTCACGGCGCGGAGTTTTGCGACATAAAATTTTGTCGGTGGAATTTCGTAGCGTAAAATTTTATGACTTGGAATTTTGAAGCGTAGAATTTTATGCGCGGCTCGGGCAGCAGATACTCCGTGCCGATTGGGACGCGAAATTTTTCGACATAAAATTTTGCGGTTTAGTATTTTGAAATTTTAAATTTGCGAGCTGAATTCTGGCGGTAAATTTTGTGCTGAGGAGTTTTGCGCCGTGAAATTTGAGCGGTAAAATTCCATGCTGCGCGGATAAATTTTTACACCGCCAGATTTTAAAATTCCTAAATTTCAAAATTTCGCTATTCGAACGAGCTTTGCAAATTTTATATTTCGTGAACGCATGGAAAATTCTGCGTCGTGAAATTTTAGCCGCCAAATTTTGAAATTTTACAAAGCCGAATTTTACTCGACAGACTTCCGCGGCGAGAAATTTTATCGCAGAGCTCGTGGCGGCGGAAATTGACGCGGCCGCACCCGCGAAAGCTAAATTAAGGCGCAAGCAGTTGCGATAAGAGTGCAAATCTTAAGAGGTGAAATTTTACGTAGCTAAAAGGCGCAAAATTTCACCGAATTTACTCGCCGAATTCTTTCTGCAGCTTGTAAACCTTATCGTAATCGACCCCCTCGATGATGCGCGGACGCGAGGCGTTAAAATCAGCATTGATCACCGAGCGAGCGGGATCGTATTCGGGCAGCTCGGTCATCTCTAAAATTTCCGCGATCGCGTGGATGAGATCGTCGTTTAAAAACGGCCTATTTTTGGCTGCGGCGATGCGCGCCCAAAGATCAGCGTTTTGCTCTTTAAATTTATCCGACGCCATGAAAATCAGCGGGATTTCGAGCGTGAAGCGGTTGATGCCGCCGTGGATTAGCTTGCCGCGGTACTGATAAAGGCTCTGGGCGTGGTCGCTAAAATAGACTATCAGCGTGTTGTCGCCTGCGAAAATTTTATAAATTTCGCTTACTATAAAATCATTATAAGCCACGGTGTTTAGGTAGTGCGCGAGCTCTTTTTTCTGCCCCTCATCAAGTGGCTCGCGCGAGATATCTGCGGCGCTAAATTTGGCAAAGCTTTTTGGATAGCGAAACTCGTAGCTCGGGTGCGAGCCCATTAGATGAAGGATGAAAAATTTATCCTTTTTCTGCGTACCGTTTACCTCTGCGGCGGAGCTTTCGTCCTTACGCGCAAGAGGCGATCTTTTCGCGCCCGATTTGAAATTTTTTATGCTAGGAAGCATAACTTCGTCGAGCGAGTAGGCGTATTTGTAAACCGGGATTTGATTCGTAAAGTCCGAATGATCCGTCATCTGCGCACTCGCGCCGCTTGCGACCGCCCACTGTCCGTAGCGCTCCTGGTTACTGATCCAAAAGGTCTCGTAGTTTGCCAGCCGCGCGAGATTTACGATGTCGAGGTTGGCGTTCCACGGGCGCTGCTTTTCGCTCTCGTAATTTCCGAAATTTAGCACGTATTTTAATACGTCGTTGGTCTTGGCACCCGGCGAGACGACGTCGCTAAAGGCAATTAAATTTCCGCTTTGCTCAAGCGCTTGCAGATTCGGCGTGGTGGGCAGATAGTAGCCGTATAGGCTCATGAAATTTCGCTGCAGGCTCTCTCCGATAATGAAAACGACGTTTGAGATGCGGTTTGGCGCTGTTTTATGCGAATGTGAGGCGTAAATGCTTTGGTATCCGGCTTGCAGCTCGCGCACGCTTTTAAAATCGGCGCCGAAATAATCCTTCGTAACGAAAGCAAAGTTATAAATCGGAATTTTATTCAGTGCGATTATGATGCTGGCGCGCATTTTCGAGCTTTTGGCTACGTAGCTTTTAAACGCCGCATGCGCGATAAAAACAAGCAAGCTAAGCAAAAAGGCTATCTTTATCGCGTGACATAGCTTCATCCGCACTCGCTGGCTCACTCTAAGCCTAAGAGCGGTGATGACGAAAATTAAAAGCGCCAAAAAAGCCGCGATAAGCTTAAAATTTAAAAACGCATGCGCGAACTCAAAGGCCTCCTTGGGCGTAGTTTGCACTAGCGCGTCCAGCGTGCCGTGCGAGTAGGTAAGCTCCAGGCTAAAGATCAAAAAAATCTGAGCGATCGCGAAGGCTACGTTTAGCGCCAGAAGTGCAAAGGCGAGAATTTTATATAGCCTGGCGCTGTAAAAGCTAAGCGCGTAAAGCGCGAAAAAAAGTATCGTCACGCCGCAGATCGCAGACGCCACGAAAAACAGCGCCTGCGCAGAGAGCAGCTCGCTGCCGCGCGCGATAAGAAGCAACCCTAGGGCTAAATTTAATACTAAAACTAGCGCGTATGCGTTTAGCACCGCGCCGCCGAATACCGATAGGAGGCTAAATCTATCTCTCAAAAATGCGCCGATATTTTTTGCAAGGCTCATGAAATTCCTTTGATGATTGCGTTTAAAAAACGAAGATGAAAAAGATGGCGCCGATTAGAATTCTATAAATTCCAAACGGGATGAAATCGAACTTCGAGACGAAGCTTAGAAATAGCTTGATCGCCGCAAGCGCCACGACGAACGCCACTACGCCGCCTACGAGAAAGGTCGTGATATTAGAGGAGTTTTGCGCGAAGGTGTCTAAATTTTTATAGGTGTCGTAAAAGGTCGCCGCAAACATCGTAGGGATCGCGAGCAGGAAGCTAAAGCGCGCGGCTAGGTTCCTGCTTAGCCCGCACAAAAGCCCTGCGATGATGGTAGCGCCGCTGCGCGAAGTGCCCGGCACCATCGCAAAACATTGCGAAAGTCCGATGATAAAGGCCTGAACGTATGAAATTTGATCCAGATGCTCTAGCTCGCTTTCTCTCGGGCGCGCCTTGCGAAAGAGCTCGACCGCGATAAAAATAATACCCCAGCCGATCAGCGCGTAGGCGACGGTCTGCGGCGCAAATAGAGATTTGATGCTTTTATAGAGCAAAAAGCCGATCGCTGCAGTGGGTATGAAGCCCACGATAAGTTTGCACCAGAGCTTAAAATCGACCAAAAGCCGCTTGTAAAACATCGCGACGACTGCTAGGATCGAGCCTAGCTGGATAACGACCTCGAAGCATTTAAGCGTGTCGGTCTGCTGCAAACCCATCAGTTTCGCAGCTAGGATCATGTGCCCGGTTGAGCTTACGGGCAGAAACTCAGTCAGCCCCTCGACGATGCCTAAAATCACGGCGTCAAATATATTCATCCATTTTTTCCTTTAAATTTGCTAAATTCTGCGTGATCGAAGCGGGTCTGTAGATCGCCTCTACCATAGCGATATAATCCGGCTTGAGGGCTAAAATTTCATTTAAATTTTCTAAGTTTATCCCGCCGATTACGGCGATTGGGAGGTTTAAAGATTTTCGCGCCTCTTGCACGAGCGCATCGGGGCAAAGCGGCGCATCAGGCTTTGTCTTGCCGCGCCTGAGCGAGCCGAAGGCTACGTAGCTAGCGCCCTGTGCCTCGGCCTGCCTAGCTCGAGCAAGATCAGCGTAGCAGCTAACGCCGACGATCTTATCCGCGCCTAAAAACTCGCGCACCTGCGCCGTCTCGCTATCGTCCTTTCCGATATGCACGCCGTGCGCGCCGAGCTTTTTGGCAAGCGCCGCATCGTCGTTTATGATGAGTTTGGCGCCGTAATCCTCGCAAAGGTCGATGAGAGAGCGGATTAAAGCTTCATCCAACGCGGCGAGCTTGCTGCGGTACTGCACGAGCTTTACGCCGCAGCGCAAAATTTCATCTATCTGCGAAAAGATAGTTTGCGGCGGCGTTAAGGCATCGTCGCTAAGCGCATAAATTTCGCTCATCTATCCTCGTCTTTTTTAGGTATCGGCACGCCGTTTAGGATGCAGTTAGTGATATCGTAAAATTTTGCGCTATACATTCCGCGCTTGGCCTCTTTGGCCTCCTCAGCGGCTTTTAAAAGAAGTTCGCTATCGTCGGTTGTCGGCACGGCAAATCCTGCTGCCACTAGGTCTAATCGCAGATTGCTTTTAGGATCGCTTGCGTCGCAGACATAGGCGTCATTGCCGCGATCGATTAAATTTACGTAGTAGCGCTTGCCGGGTTTTATCACGGACTCGAGAGCTTTTTTATATTCTTTGTCGAATTTTTTAAGCTCCTTAGCGTCCGTTATGCATCTAGAAGCGCCCGCGGCGATTATGTTTAAATTTTTTAAGTCGCAGGGGAAGAAACGATCTTTTTGAGCCTTTCTGAAGGTAAAAACGAAGCTTCTGCCGTCATTGCCAAGACCTGCAAACGCAGCGATGCCGTATCTGTCTTTTTGCTCCGCAAAGCTCTGCGTGCAGAGCAAAATCGCAAGTGTCAAAAATATCTTTTTCATAGGATTCCTCTTAGACGGCGCAAATTCTATGAGAGGAATTTGCGCCTAAATTTTGCGGATTATTTTAAATTATACTTTTCCAAAAGCTTTTCGTAGCTTCCGTCTTTTTTCATCTCCTCAAGCGCTGCATTAAACTTAGCTAGCAGCTCGGGATACTTGCCCTTATCAAATGCGATCGAAAAGCCCTCGCTGCCGTCGGATTCTTTAAAAAATGCGGTTAGATCGTCATTTTTCTTAAGATATTCGTAGCCTACGGACGAATCCACGCAAAGCGCATCGATCTTTTTGTTTTTCAGCGACATGACGGCTACAAAAACGTTCTCCGTAGCGCTAACCTCGGCACCTTTGATATCTCTGATCGCAAGCTCTTGAATGGTGCCTAGCTGCGCGGCAAGGCGCTTGCCCTGCAGATCCGACTTGGAATTTAACGAGCTATCGTCCTTACGCTTGACATATAAATTTTCGACCTTGTAGTAAGGATTTGTGAAATCGATAGCCTTTTTACGAGCCGGCGTCGCGCTCATTCCCGAGGCGATCATATCGATTTTGCCGCTTTTAATCGCAGGGATTAGCCCGTCAAAACTCATATTTAAAATTTCATATTTCACACCCGCGCGCTTGGCAAGCTCGGCTACTAGATCCATATCAAAGCCCGTGACTTTGGAGTTTTCATCCACGAACTCAAACGGCGGATACTCGGCGTTCGTGCCTACGATGAGCGTATCTTTGGTGATGTCCTTAGCGACCAGCGAGCCGCAAAGCAAAGCGCCCGCAACTAGAAATCTAATAAATTTTTTCATTTCCCTCTCCTTTAGTGGTTTAAAATTTTATTTAAAAATTCTTTTAATCTCGGATTTTGCGGATTTTCAAATACGTTTTTAGGCGTATCGTCCACAGCGATCTTGCCGCCCTCCATAAAAAAAATCCTATTTGCGACATTGCGTGCAAAGCCCATCTCATGAGTTACCACAAGCATCGTAATGCCCTCTTTGGCGACCTCTTTCATTATACCTAACACCTCGCCGATCATCTCGGGATCTAGTGCCGAGGTAGGCTCGTCGAATAAAATCACGTCCGGATTTACCGCCAAACTTCTAGCGATTGCGATGCGTTGCTTTTGCCCGCCGCTAAGCTTGTGTGGATAAGTATAGGCCTTATCACTAAGACCGACCTTTTGCAGCAGCTCCTCTGCTTTTGCGTAGGCTTGTTCTTTAGTATAGATACCCGCTTTTATGGGCGCTAGAGTTAAATTTTCCAGCACGTTTTTATTTGCAAAGAGGTTGAAATGCTGAAACACCATGCTTACCTTGCGGCGGATCGCGTTAATGTCGGTGTTTTTGTCCGTCACGTTCTTGCCGTCTATTTTGATCGTGCCACTAGTCGGGGTTTCGAGTAAATTTAAACAGCGCAAAAACGTCGATTTACCTCCGCCGCTAGGGCCGATTATCGCTACGATATCGCCTTTATTTATCGTCTTGCTAATGTCGTCTAAAACGAGCAGTTCGCCGTAGTATTTCGTTAAATTCGAGATCTCAATCATTTCTATTTAACCTTCTCTCCAGCATTTTTACCAAAAGTGAGAAAAATTTCACGCTCGCATAGTAGATCACCGCCGCAAAAAGTATCGGCTGGACGGTATAAAGCGCCGCCTGCATACTTTTTGAAAAAAACGTAAGATCGGTAATTGCTACGAGACCCACGACCGAGGTTTCTTTAAAAAGGCTAATAAACTCATTCGCAAGCGCGGGCAAAATGTTTTTTATCGCCTGCGGAAAGACGATCTCTTTCATCGCCGTACCGTAGCCTAGCCCCATCGCGCGCGCAGCTTCCATCTGGCCGCGATCGACGCTGTTTATGCCGCTGCGCACTATCTCTGCGACGTAGGCGGAGCTATTAAGCCCCAGCGCGAAGATCGCAGCTGCGATATTATTGCTCCACGTAGCAAAGATAATAAATACGAACACCATCAGCTGGATAACGATCGGAGTTCCGCGGATGATGTCTACGTATTCGTCGATAATGAAGCTTAAAAATTTATTGTTTAGAAATTTTAAAAATGCCAGCATAAATCCTAATGCGATACCGATCACAATGCCGCCGGAGGTCAAAATAAGAGTGATGCCGTAACTTTTGGCGTATGAAATTTTTTGCGCTTCGCTCAGTTCGGGATAGGTGAAATAAAGCCCCACGGCGATTACAGTCAAAACAAATACGACCTTTAAAATTTTCTCGTTCAACCAAGGCGCCTTTTTCTTAAAATTTAAACGGCAAGAATACTAAAATTTCGTTAAAATCTGGCTAAATTCCGAAAGTAAAATTTTATTTGAAATAGAGTAAAATTAGCTTTTTTAAAAGGAGGCAACGATGAGCTTTTGGACCTATTGCGCAATCGCGATATATTTCGGCGCGCTTATTTTTATAGGTAGGTATTATTATGACAAGAATGCGAGCTTAAGCGAGTATCTGCTCGATAATCGCCGCTTGGGCCCATTCGTAACGGCGCTTAGCGCGGGCGCTAGCGATATGAGCGGCTGGATGCTTTTGGGGGTGCCGGGCGCGATGTTCGCAACGGGGATTTGCAATATCTGGATCGCCCTAGGACTTTGCGTGGGCGCGTGGTGCAATTATAAATTTCTTGCAAAAAGGCTTAGAATTTACACCGAGGTAGCAAGCGACAGCGTCACGATCCCGGATTTTTTAGAAAACCGCTTTAAAGACCGCACCAAGACGCTTCGCATTATCTCCGGGCTTTTGATCATCATATTTTTTACGCTCTATGTAAGCAGCGGCATCATTGCAGGCGGCAAGACCTTTGAGAGTTTTTTCGGGCTAAATTTCACCTACGGCGCGGTCGCTACGATCTTAATCGTCGTGTTTTATACCTTTTTCGGCGGATTTAAGGCCGTCGCGATTACTGACACATTTCAGGGCGCGCTGATGTTTGCGGTGCTTATTTTGATCCCTCTGTTTTCTTATCGCGCGTTGCAGATCCCTGCAGACAGCTCCTTTTTGGCGCAGGTGCGGCTCTACGGCGCGAGCCACTTAGATCTATTTTACAATCAAAGCTTCTTGGGCGTTTTAGGTCTGCTTGCCTGGGGGCTCGGATACTTCGGGCAGCCGCACATCATCGTGCGCTTTATGGCGATTAGAAGCTCGAGTGAGCTTGATAGCGCGCGCCGCATCGGAATTTCGTGGATGGTACTAGGGTTAGTAGGCGCGATGCTTAGCGGCCTAATCGGTTTTGTCTATTTTTCGCAAAAGGGCCTTAGCATAGACGATCCCGAAAAAATTTTCCTAGAGCTTGGCAAAATTTTCTTTCATCCATTTGTCCTAGGCGTCATAATCTCTGCGGTGCTGGCGGCGATTATGAGCACCATCTCAAGTCAGCTTTTGGTAAGCGCGAGCGCGGTTACGAAGGATTTTATCTTCGCGTTTTATAAAAAAGAGGTGAGCGAGCGCACGCAGACGCTAAGCAGCCGTATCGCCGTCGTGATCATCGCCGCGGTCGCCGCGATCTTGGCGTTTGGCTCAAACGATACGGTGCTAAACGTCGTGGGTAACGCTTGGGCGGGATTTGGCGCGAGCTTTGGCGCGGTGCTGCTTTTCAGCCTGTATTCTAAAAAGATGAGCGCGCTCTCGGCTTTGGTGGGTATGCTCGTAGGCGGTATCACGGTAATTTGTTGGATCTTATCGGGGCTTTCGGCGGTCGTTTACGAGCTGCTGCCGGGCTTTTGCTTTTCGGCGCTCGCGATACTGCTCGTAAATCGCTACAACTCCGTGCTCGATAAGATGGCGGATG
>NZ_CALIMQ010000184.1 GCF_938045535.1 uncultured Campylobacter sp.
AAATTCCGACTTTTCGGCGCTGATCTTGCCTAGCGTCGAATCGATCTTGCTTGCTGCTCGCAGGATGTCATTTTGCGCGGTTATGTCCGAGTTTAGCGTGATCTGCACGCCCTTTGGGATAGAGATATTCATATCTTTAAATGCAGATTCGTTGAGGATCAAATTTGAACTCTTGATGCTCGCGTTACCCTCTGCACCGCTGCCTCCGGCTTTGATGTCCGAGAGCACGTCGATATTTCCTTTGGCGTAGATAGGCAGAGAAGCCACGGCAAGGGCTTTTTCGACGTTTAGGCCCTTAGCATCGATTTGCAGATCAAGCGGACTAAGGTCTTTTAAATTTGCTAAAAATTTTACGTTGCTATCAAAAATCCGCCCGCTGCCGTTGATGCCGAATTTGACAAGATCGCCTAAAATTTGCCCTTTGAGGCTTAGCTCTTCGCTCGTTTTTATGCCGAGCTTGGCTAGATCGTGCGCATTTGCGTCGTAGTTAAGATCGAAAGAGCGCGCAAAAAGCGAGTATTTGCCCTTTACGTTTACGTTTGCAGCGTCATTTACGTTGGCGCTGATGTCCAGATCGCCGAAATTTAGATCGAATTTCTCAAGCTTCACGTCAAGGCCGCTTTTTTCTTTGATCAAATTTTCTATGTAAGGCTTAGCTAGATTGTTTCCAAAATCGCTGAAAAATAGGCAGCCTGCGCCTACGACAAGCAGGATTAAAATTCCTGCGATTATGCCGAAAATTTTCATTTCGTCCCCTTAAAATTTAAAATTTGAGGGTATTATAGCCCTTAAAATTTAACGTTTGAAATCTCAATACTTGAGTTTAAATCACTAAAGTTTTATAAAAATTTTTCATAAACTATTGACAAGATTTTAAATTTTGCATATAATCTTAGCACTCAAACACATTGAGTGCCAATTTTAGAAATCACAAATCAAAGAAAGGACTGAAATGAAATTTCAACCACTTGGCAAGCGCGTTCTAATTGAGCGCGAGGAGGAAACTAAAAAGACCGCTTCGGGTATCATCATCCCCGACAATGCTTCAAAAGAGAAGCCTTCGACCGGCAAAATTGTAGCCGTCGGCAGCGAATGTGAAGGCGTCAAAAATGGCGATACCGTAGCGTTTGCAAAATACGCAGGCAGCGAGATCAGCTTAGACGATAAGAAATACCTTATCTTAAATTTAGAAGATGTTTTAGGCATAATTAAATAAAAAGGATTGAAAATGGCAAAAGAGATTATTTTTTCAGACGACGCAAGAAACAAGCTTTACGCGGGCGTTAGGAAGCTAAACGACGCTGTAAAAGTTACGATGGGACCTCGCGGTCGCAATGTCTTAATCCAAAAGAGCTTCGGTGCTCCGGCGATCACAAAAGACGGCGTAACCGTAGCTAAAGAGATCGAGCTAAAAGACACGCTAGAGAATATGGGCGCTTCTTTGGTGCGCGAAGTAGCGAGTAAAACCAACGATCAAGCAGGCGACGGCACTACGACTGCGACCGTGCTAGCTCACGCGATCTTTAAAGAGGGCCTACGCAACGTAACTGCGGGCGCAAATCCGATCGAAGTTAAGCGTGGTATGGATAAATTTAGCGCTGCGGTTATTGAGGAGCTAAAAAAATCCTCTAAAAAAGTAAGTGGCAAAAAAGAGATCGCTCAGGTTGCTACGATCTCTGCTAATAACGACAGCGCGGTGGGCGATCTGATCGCAGACGCTATGGAAAGAGTCGGCAAGGACGGCGTTATAACCGTCGAAGAGGCAAAATCGATCAACGATGAGTTAAACGTAGTCGAGGGAATGCAGTTTGACCGCGGCTATCTAAGCCCATATTTCATTACAAATGCCGAGAAAATGCTAGTCGAGCTAAGCTCGCCGCTAGTGCTTCTATTTGATAAAAAAATTACAAATTTAAAAGATCTACTTCCGGTTTTGGAGCAGGTTCAAAAAAGCGGCAAACCGCTTCTAATCATCGCCGAGGATATCGAGGGCGAGGCACTTGCGACTTTAGTCGTAAATAAACTTCGCGGCGTGTTAAACATCTCTGCGGTCAAAGCCCCTGGATTTGGCGATCGCAGAAAGGCAATGCTTGAAGATATCGCGATTTTAACAGGCGGTACCGTCATCAGCGAGGAGCTTGGCAGAACGCTAGAAAGCGCCTCCATGGCTGATCTTGGACAAGCCGAGCGCATCGTGATCGACAAAGATAACACCACTATCGTAGGCGGCGCAGGCAAGAAAAAAGATATCGATGCGCGCGTTTCGCAGATCAAAGCTCAGATCGCAGAGACTACGAGCGATTACGACAAAGAGAAGCTTCAAGAGCGCATGGCTAAGCTTAGCGGCGGCGTTGCGGTTATAAAGGTGGGCGCTGCGACCGAAACCGAGATGAAAGAGAAAAAAGACCGCGTGGACGATGCTCTAAACGCAACCAAAGCAGCCGTAGACGAGGGTATCGTAATCGGCGGCGGCGCTGCGCTAATCAGAGCTGGACTTAGCGTAAAGCTAGCTCTAAGCGGCGACGAGCTTATCGGTGCGGACATCGTTAAGCGTGCGCTTTTCGCTCCACTTCGCCAGATCGCAGAGAATGCGGGATTTGACGCGGGTGTCGTAGCAAATAAGGTCGAGCAGGGCTCAGACAAAAAATTTGGCTTCAACGCCGCAAACGGCGAGTACGTCAATATGTTTGAGGCAGGTATCATCGATCCTGTGAAGGTCGAGCGTATCGCGCTTCAAAACGCGGTCTCCGTCGCAAGCCTGCTTCTAACGACCGAAGCGACCGTAAGCGAGATCAAAGAGGAAAAACCTGCAATGCCGCCAATGCCTGATATGGGTGGAATGGGCGGTATGGGCGGAATGATGTAGCCCCGTGGGGGCGTCATTCGGCGCTCCCATGCCATTACAACGGCGCTGTGAGATTTCGTAGCGCCGCGAAATACTTTATGCGCGGCGATATTGTAGCTACGCGCCGCTAAAATGATATGCGCCGCGTTTTGGATATGTCTAAAGCGCGGTGATTTATTATTAATTAACGATTAAGCGGTGTAATTTTTAGTCACCGCATGATCTTATAAATTTCGTATCTCACCGCAAATTTACGGTTTTGCTGCATTATCCTTTAATTTAAAAGCTTTATCTGAGCTTGCTTTTTACCTTAAATTCTGACTTGCCACTCAAAATTTAAGCGAAGAATTCTAAAACTTTAAAATTTTCAGCTATCTCACCTAAACGCTTACAA
>NZ_CALIMQ010000185.1 GCF_938045535.1 uncultured Campylobacter sp.
GAGCCGATGGGCGCTACCATATTCGACGTCGATAAACTAGGCGAGAAATATGCATTTTTATATAACGGCGACGCGTTTGAAAAGATGCTGGGCATATTTGTAGGCGGCAAGATTACGCACTACAAGCTACCGATGACGGGGATCAAAAACGTCTATTTCTACGACGAAAACACCGTGATTTTGCTAGGTCTTGGTAGCGAAATTTTATATTTCGACCTGTCTAGCGGCAAGGTAAGCTTCGAGCAAAAGCTCACCATCGCCTCTTTGGGCGGCAGCGCATACGACCGCGCTAGCGGAACGCTGCTAATCTCGTGCGAAGGCGGCATCGTGTTTTATTTCGACGCGAAAGCGAAAAAGCTTATGAGCCAAAAATCCCTACACAAGGACGGGATCTACTCCGTGGCGCTGCTTGGCGATCGTATGATGAGCGGCTCGAACGACAAAGAAAGATCGTGCTACTACGAAAACGGCAATTTCGCTAAATTTTATAACGCCCGTTTTGCAGTTTTTGCCGTGGCGCTAAGCCCCGAGCTGGGTGCTTTTACCGTTGGTAACGGCGTACGCGTAATCGATAAAGCAGGCGAGATCGTTCGCAGCATCGAGCTAGGTAACGACATCATCAACTATCTGCTTTTCGAAGGAGATTATCTCGTGGGCTCGGGGTACAATAGATATATCTACTTTTGGGGGCTAAAATGAATATTTCAAGCGTCGTGATCTATCTAGGCGCAAATACCGACGTAGCGGCGTTTCGCAAGGAGCTGCAAAGTATCGGCGGCTGCGAGTTCGTCGCGTGCGAGGACGGCAAGGCGGTCGCCACGATTAGTGCGGAGAGCTTCGATGACGAGATCGCCGCATTTCGCGCGATAGAAGCCATAGAGGGCGTAAGCGAGGCGATGATGATCTATTCTTACTCCAATCTGGACGCAGACATCACCGCGGCAAACTCCGACAACGGCGAGCAGATAATGCGCGAGCTGGACGAAAAAGACCCGAGCCAGATCAAATACGGCGGCAAGGTGCGTGTCTAAACCGCCGCCGCAAATTTTAAAATTTAAAATTTTACCGCTAAATTTAACTGCGCAAGCAAGTTTAGAATTTTTGCAGCAAGCCGCCTAATCGCAAGCGCGCTGCGAATTATGGGCTCGTTAAGCTTGCATTAGATAATATAGCGCAAATCTGTCCGAAGGAGTAAATTTGCGCCTGAAATACCTTTGTATAATAGTTTTTCTAATCTGGCTCTGTATATTTATTGCCTTGCTACCTGCATATAGAATTTCGGCAATCTTAGAAGCGCTTGATTTTAGCGATAAAAACCTGACGCAAAGAGAGATCGTAGAGTTAAATTTAAAAGATTACCTAAAAAAACTTCACTACTTAGATAATTATCCACAAATAGATTTCGGCAAGATGGCGGATATTCACTTAGACAAAAACGGCTATGAGAGAGCAAGATTTTCATGGTGCAACGGCGATAAATATCCCGACGACAGATGCGAATTTTGGAAGCTGGATAAAAGGCTAAATTTTGATTATCTAATGGATCTGGGCTCTAAAATTTGCAAAAACGGCGAACCTATACAAAACGCCGAAGAGATTGTAGAAAACGACGAGATTTTAAAGCTACGCCTCTTTTATCCTTGGGAGCAAGAGCATTTGATTGACGAAGATGGAGAAATTTTATAGAGAATTTTATATATATGAGGTTTGGAGATGGCGCCAACCACTCATTCGACCTATTTACTGATTTTGTATTTATAAGTAAAAATGACATACAATTACCAATTACGCACGAAATAAAAACTAAAAAACTTGACATAATTACTCTAGAAAATAGATGTTATAGAAGGCTTTTAAACTCTATATTTAGGGATATATTTTATCAACAAAAAAAGAGCATATACCCGTTTTGCTATAACTATAAAAAGATAATTGATGAAAATATGGATTGCAATAGAGAATATATATTTTCTTTCATTTCAATATACGACAAGGGGAACAATCTCGATTATAAAACGATATTTTATAATAAAAATTTATACGATTATAAACATGAGACGGACATACTTTTCAAACAATACCAAAATTTAAAGAATCAAAAGAATAAGATAAATTTTAACTCGCAAGGAGAACGCAACGAAAGCGGATATTGAGTTGCTGGGCATTGCTTGCTAGAGCTGAAGTTAAAATTCTTTCTTTTATTATCGACTACTTTAAATTTAAACTCTAATCCATAAAATTTCGCCACGCCGCGCGGTGTAGCTTAAAAATACTGCGCCGCCGCATGACGCGACCCAAAATAACCTCGCCGATACTCGCGATCTTTGCTCTAAAATTCGTCAAAGAGCGCGAGCAGCAGCTGAAATTAAAATTCGCCTTTAAATTTAAAAGCTTTGTGCCCGCGCAAAAGCGCGAGCGGATAAAAAGCCGCGAGGGCGCAAGAGCCGCAAGGCATACTTGGCATTGCGCTTTACGGGCGAAATTTTCATAAATTTAAAAGCGCCAAGCGGCGCAAGCCCTATTCGAATTCTATCTTTTTTAGATAATCGTATAAATTTAGCACCGCGATAAATAGCGTTAAAATCGCAGGCCCCAAGATCACGCCCCAGAACCCGAACGTGCTGATGCCCGAAAGCATCGAGAAGAAGATCAGCATCTCGTTGATGTTTGCTGGGTTTTCTACTAGGCGCGAGTTGATAAATTTTATCACGAGCGGCTTAATGAAGCTGTCCGCGAGCGTCGAGATCAGTATCACGCAATACGCCATTATCACGATTGCGCCCGAGGTACTGCCCCCCGCTAGCACGTATAGCGCGGTGGGCACGTAGATGAGCGCGCCGCCGACTGCGGGGATGAGCGAGCAGAAGGCGAAAAGCACCCCCATCAGCAGCGCATCAAAGCCGAAGATCCCAGCGATGATAGAGAATAGAAAGCCCTGCAATACGGCGTTGAAGATGGTCGAGTAAAACACGACGCTCATCGTATTTGCCGTCTCGGAAAAGATATAATCGATCTGCGCGGGCTCGACGGGTAGAATTTTTTTGAAAAAGCGCTTGAAGCTCTCGCCGTAGAGGTATGCAAAAAAGCAAAACACGACGATAAGCACCATATCGACGATAAATTTTGCGCTGGACTTTCCAACGACCGAGAGGTAGGAGATGATCTGTTTCGCCACGCCTGCGACGTCTAGGTTTGCCAAAAACGAGCGAAACTGCGTATCAAATTTTTCAAAAGGCCCGGGCAGCTTGATGTCTAGGCTCTGAACGTAGCTAAGCGCGTCGTTTAAGCGCGCCATATCGAAGCTCGCGGCGTTTTTGGCGATCTCGATCACGGCGTAGATGAAGGGTACGAAAAAAAGCGCGCATAGCAAAAACAGGCTAAGTACCGAAGCTAGCGTGCGCCTACCGCGGCACAGCTTCGTTACTTTAGCATGCAGACCCGAAGTCGCCACCGCCATCAGCACGCCGATTGCGATCACCATCAAAAACGGCGAGAACAGATAGATCACGCAGCAAAACATCAGCAAGGTTGCGCCAATAAAAAATATCTTGTTCGTTTTCGCGCGCCCGCTAGCCTTGGCTAGACCTGCTTTCATACCCACAGCAGCTCCCGAAGCGGCAGCAGCGCCTAGCGCGGAAGCATTAGCCGAGAAGGTTTCATTGGCTTCGGCAGCGTCGTTAAGCGCGGCCGCACCGGTAGATGAGACTTCGTCGGTTTCGATCCGGCTTTTGCTTTGATTTTCGGCGGCGGTTTTGGCTTTGTTTTTGACGACTGCTTGAGCTCCGCCTTCAGTGTCAGCTTCGATTTTGCCCCCCTCATTATTTACGGTCTGATTTTCAGTGAAATTTTGCGCCTCGCTTTTGGAGTTATCCTCGGCGTTATTTTGGGCTATCTTTTCAGCCAGGTTTTTATTGCGGCTTGCGGCGTTGTCTTTTGGCGTCGGCAAATTTTATCCTTTTGAAATTTGATGAGCTATTTTATAAATTTTTTTATCAGATTTCGATTAAATTTTGAAATTTCATAGAATTTACGAGCGGCGTTCTCGCACATACAGCGCACTATACGACATGTACACGGGATCGTACCTAATTTATGAAAATAGCGCATAGCTCGAACATACGTCAAAACCAGATGTGTGCTCCTATGCCGTATTTGAGCCTTGTGCGCACCGCTGCAAGACGCCGTCTTGCGCCGAACTTTTGGCGCAGCTAGGCCTATCTCGCGTGGTAATCGGCACGCGCGATACGAATGCGCAGGCTGCGTGCGGCTAAATTTGATGAAATTAGCGCTTCGGCAGGCAGAGCCGATATGCTGGCGCCAGACGCGTATGCCGCGCCGCAAAATCTAAAGCTACGCGCGCCCGATGTGTGGATCCACTCGCGCCGCAACTCTTATAATAAGCCCAATAGCAACTTCACGCGGAAAAGAAAAATGTATAGCGAATGCGTCTGCTAGAAGCGAAGTAAAATCGGTACGATAAACGAGAGTGAAGTAAAAGCTAAGCGGACGACAGGTTATTTTTTAGAAAATTAATGTACCTTAATAATAGCAAACAACAATCCACGTAGGACAAAAGAATACGAATTTATAAAATAATGAGCACAACAGGTGCGCGAATAGACTAAATTTTAACTTTCAATGGAGAGTGAGAATAATAGCCGCCTATAGGCATATGAAAGCAGAACTTCGCT
>NZ_CALIMQ010000186.1 GCF_938045535.1 uncultured Campylobacter sp.
TTAATCTTAAAATCTCGTTAGATAAAATGCCCCCGAAATTTTAATCAGGAGCAGATATGTATCTTTTCACAAGCGAAGTAGTAAGCCCAGGGCATCCGGATAAATGCGCTGATATCATCGCGGACAGCATCGTGGATGAAATTTTAAAACAAGATCCCAACGGGCGCGTCGCGGCGGAGGTTTTCATCGCGGGCAAACACGTAGTAATCGGCGGCGAAGTAAACGCCAAGATCGATTTTACCCACGACGATTACCGCCACATCGTAAAGGGCGCGCTTAGCGAGATCGGTTACAACGACAACCCTCATTTCACACGCGCGCAGTGCCTGCATCCGCAGGATCTGCAAGTGGACGTATTTTTAAACCAGCAAAGCCCCGACATCAACCAAGGCGTCGATCAAGAGGGTGGTGAGATCGGAGCGGGGGATCAGGGCATAATGTTCGGCTTCGCAAGCTGCGAAACGAAAAATTTTATGCCGGCGGCGATCACCTACGCGAGGCTTCTTTGCGATCACGTTTATGCCTACGCAAAATCCCATCCCAACGAGCTTGGCGTCGATATTAAGACGCAGGTTAGCGTCGATTACGGCACGAAGAGCAATTTCGAGGAGTGCAAGCCGCAAAGCATCCATACGATCGTGGTTTCAGCGCCATGCGTCGAGAGTATGAGTATCGAGCGCGTCCGAGATCTGATCGGAAATTTGATCGATTCGGCGGGGCTTCCGAAGGAGCTTTACGACAAAAGCAAAACGATCATCTACATCAACCCGACCGGTCGCTACGTAAATCACAGCTCGCTTCACGACAGCGGCCTAACGGGGCGCAAACTAATCGTCGATAGCTTCGGCGGCTACAGCCCGATCGGCGGCGGCGCTCAAAGTAGCAAGGACTACACCAAGGTCGATCGCAGCGGGCTTTATGCGGCGCGCTATATCGCCAAAAACATCGTCGCGGCGGGGCTTGCGAAAAAATGCATCGTCCAGCTCAGCTACGCGATCGGCGTCGCAAAGCCCATCAGCGTCAGCGTCGATTGTATGGGGACGAATTTAGGTGCGGCGAGCGACGATGAGTTGTCCGCTTTCGTGCTTGAAAAATTCCCGCTCACTCCGCGCTGGATCATCGATAAATTCGGCCTTGATCGCCCCGGTAAAGGAAGCTTTCTCTACGCCGACGTCGCCGCACGCGGACAGGTCGGAAACGACGAATACCCGTGGGAGCAGCTCGATAGCGTGGAGCTTTTTAAGGCTTTGAAATAAAATTTTGCGCTTTGCAATAGCGCCTTTTTAGCTTACGACATTCGCTAGGCTTGCAGCAGCGAGCCTAGCTCAATATTCCTACG
>NZ_CALIMQ010000187.1 GCF_938045535.1 uncultured Campylobacter sp.
ACTTATCTCGGTATAAATACGCTTACCTTCGGCTACGATTTTAGCAAACAGGATGTGCAAACGACTTTCATCGTTTCAAACGCGAGTAGGCAAAATTTACGCTCTCCGCAGCGATTTTCTATGAACGAGCATGCGGGATTTTTAGAGGACGAGATTGAAATTTTGGAAAATACGCTATTTTTAACGCTCGGCGGCAGGCTCACGCATAACGAATACTTCGGCAACCACTTTTCTCCTAGAGCCTACGCGACGTTTAATATAGGTGATACCTGGACGATCAAAGGCGGCGTCGCAACCGGTTATAAAACTCCCGACGTCAATCAAATTTCGCCGGAAGTAGGCACGATTCAGGGCGGCTGGAGGATTATAGATTTCGGTAACAAGGATTTAAAGCCCGAGAAAAGCACGACCTACGAGATCGGGCTTTATTACGACAATGCAGACGATCTGCGCGGCAATATCACGCTATTTAAAAACGACTTCAAAGATAAAATTTTAGATACCGATGGCAGCAATATCAATAGGATTCCCGCTTACGGAGGCTGCGCCGGCGCGCCGAGCGTTAATTGCCCGGGTTGGGGAACGTATTTTAATATAGAAGGAGCCGAGGTTTACGGCGTTGAGCTGAGTGGTGATTACGATATTACTAAGAGGCTAAATTTCAAGGCAAACTACACCTATAGCCACTCCGAGATCGAAACCGGGGATCCTACGATCTATACGCCAAACGGCGCCGTTAAATTTAGCCAAACCAATCTTAGTAGGCTGGATGGCAAATCCCTGACCGCTACCCCGAAGCATGCCGCACATGCGACGCTTAGCTATAGGCCTATCGCTCCGCTTTCTACCTTTATCGGTCTTAATTACGAAAGCGAGCTTACAAGCGTGCAATTCGGTCCGGGCAATAGGGTTAGTAAAAACGACAAAAAGCTTTTTACTACGGATTTGGGCGCACAATACGATTTAAACGATAATCTGAGCCTAAATTTAACCGCTTACAATATCTTTGATAACGTCCGATACGACGAGGGTCTCGCAGACGACGGCAATTACTATTGGTATCCCGAGGAGGGCAGGAGGTTTTGGTTTAAGGTAAACGCTAAATGGTAAGCCTAAAGAGCTTTCTCGCGGTATTTGACGCGCTCTTTTTAGTGTGCTTATTCGCTTGCGATCTGGGGGCAAAACCGCCGCAAAAGATTGAGCGGGTAAGTGGGGCTGCGCTCGAAATGTTTAACGTGAGCGATTTTATTCTAAAAAGCAAGAGCGGCGAAAAATATAAAATTTTTATAGCTCGCCAAAAAAATGTCGCTCGCTACGATAGGGCAGTTTTTATGGTTGATGCGAACGCGCAGTTTCCGATACTTTTAAACTCCTATGCGCAAATTTATGCGAATGGCGCAAAGCAAAACGCAAAAGCGATGCCGAAATTAAGCAAAACCGTCCTTATAGTAGGCATCGGATACGACAGCCCGCTAGCATATGATACTAAGCGTCGCACGAGAGATTTAACGCCCGCGGCGAGCGGCGAAGAATATGCAAACGGCGGCGGCGCGGCAGAATTTTACGATTTCGTAAAAGATGAACTATTTCCGCTCGTGGAGAAAAAATACTCTACGGCAAAAAGCGACAAAATTTACTTCGGACATTCTTTTGGCGGGCTATTCGGGATTTATGCTTTGCTGCGCGACGATGGGATTTTCGACGAGTTTTTTATCGCCTCACCTTCGTTGTGGTGGGGCGAATCACAGCTTATCAGAGATGCCCTAGACGAGGGAAAGCTTAGATCAAATTTAAAAGCGAAATTTATAATGCTCGTTACCGGCTCACGTGAAATGCGTAAAGGAAAAACCGATAAAGCGGGAATTTTAAAAGCGGCCGATCTAGCTGAAATTTTAAAAGCAAGGGGGTTTTCTTGCGAGTTTAGGCTCTACGAAGGCGCTTCGCACGGCGAAGTAATCCCATTGGCTTTGCAAGATTTAGCGCTATTTACGCAAAGATAATCTTCTATTTAGCCGGTAAAGCCTTGATCTAAACTGCAAGCGTAGGACCGAGCGACGCAGGCTCGCTGATCGCGCCGAAACGCGTCGTCGGATTTAAGAAATTAAATTTTAAAGCCCTTTTAGCTAGTATCGCACAAATTTAAAGGATGGAAAATGCAAAGTTTCAAATGGCAAATTTCAAAGCGGCTCAAGCAGGCGATGCGCGAGCGAGATATCGACAATCTCGCGCTCGTGCGCCGTACGGACGAGCTGTATTCGCGCGCACACCCGGGGCACGATGAGGATATGCGCGCCGAAGTTTACGCGGTCTTGGACGAATACGCGCCCAACGTCGATATTGAAATTTTTGATCTAGTCTGCAAGGTTCTAGGCGTCAAAATTGAGCTAGGCGAGACGCTTGATTGAGTAGTCGTAGCCGAATTTTATCCGTGCCGCAAGGCTAAATTTAGCGCTACGATAAATCGCAAAATTCTACCCAGAGCTTAGCTACAGAGCTTGCTTAAGTAAATTTTGCCGCAAAATTTCGCCCAAACCTAGCAAGATTAATATCTATTTTAACTGCAAAATGCTAAATTTAGCGCTAAATTTTAATCCGAGGTAAGCTTTGAACTACTTAATCCAATTTAGTGTGATTTTAGGAATATCTTTTGTTGCGGAGATTTTGGCGGCGCTCGTGCCTGTGCCGATCCCCGCTAGCATCTACGGACTAGTCATTATGCTTTTAGCCCTGATCTTTAAACTCATCAAAGTATCGCAGATCAGAGAAACCGTGTCGTTTTTTATGCAGATTATGCCAGTGATCTTCATCCCGGCGGGCGCTGCGATCATCATCGCAGGCGACGCGCTACGCCAGCATCTTTTCGCAATCATCGCGATTACGGCAGTCTCTACGGTAGTAGTCATCGGTGCAAGCGGCGCGGTAACGCAGATCTTTTATAAAATCGCCCTCGCCCGCGTTAAGCGCAGGCTTTACGCAGCCGCGCACGAACAAGACGGCGTGAATACAAAGGGCGTGGATGCGAAGCTGGAGCGCGAAATTTTATCCGGAGACGATAAAAAATGAGAGAAATTTTAATGAACTCCGCTTTTTTCGGCGTGTTTTTGTGCCTGGGCTCGTTTGAGCTGGGGCTTTATCTAAAAAAGCGCTTTAAGCTAACTATTTTCAATCCGCTTCTAATCGGTATCATGCTTACCGTCTGCGTGCTTTTACTCTTTAAAATTCCATACGAGAAATTTAACGCGAGCGCCTCGCACATTAGCTTTTTCTTAACGCCGATTACCGTCTGTCTAGCTGTGCCGCTATACGAGCAGTTAGCGCTTTTGCGAAGTAATTTTTTAGCTATTTTTGCAGGACTGATTTCGGGTATGATCGCAGGGCTAGGCAGCATCTACGCGATGTCGGTAATATTTGGGCTAAATCACACAATGTATGTCACGCTACTACCGAAATCCGTCACGGCGCCGATCGGTATGGGTATCAGCGAAAGCTTAGGCGGCATCGTGACACTAACGGTGGCCTGCATCATCGCTACGGGCATCATCGGTAGCGTATTTGGCGAGGCGCTACTTAAAATTTTTGGCATCAAAAAGGCGATGGCAAAAGGTATCGCCCTAGGCTGCGCGAGCCACGCGATGGGAACGGCGCGCGCTCTTGAGATCGGTGACGTAGAAGGCGCGATGGCGTCTTTAGCAATGGCAGTTACGGGACTTCTTACCGTCATCGGTGCCGGTATTTTTGCACATTTCATCTAAGGAGAAAATATGATAATCTCGATCGCTAGACAAACCGGCGCAGGCGGGCGCGAGACGGCGCGTAAGCTCGCGCAGCGTCTGGGATACACATATCTAGCCAAGGCGGATCTGCTCCGCAAAGCAGACGAGCTGGGATACTTCGAGCAGATGTATGAGTTCTACAACGAAATGCCCGTAAATACGCTGCTTCAGGCGATCTCGCACAGCGAGCTAGCCAACGAGCAGAAGCGCGACCGCATCGCTAGAATTTATCAAAAGATCGTCGAGGGCGGCAACGTCATCGTGCTCGGGCGCTGCGCGGGATTTTTCTTGCGCGGGCGGGCGGATCTGCTGACCGTATTTTTGCGCGCAAACGACGAGTTTAAGCTCGCTCGATTGCAGAAGGAAGGCCACGCCGACGCGCGCGAGTATATGGAGGAAAGCGACGCGGGCAGGATGAGTTTTCATCAATACTACACCAACCAAGTCTGGGGCGCATCCGCCAACTACAATATCTGCATCGACACGTCGTATTGCGGCATCGATAACGCGGTAAATATCATCGAGTATCTGGTAAAAAGCCGCAGTAAAAATTGAAATTTTAAAATTCCGCAGCGGACGCGGTAGCGAGGCGACATTGCTGCGACGATGAGAGTATCGGCGGTGGCGAAATTCTATCGACACCGTAACGAAACTATAGCTGCGACAACGAGGCTACGGCAATGAAATTATATCGGCGCAATATCGCTGCGGGTGGCGCGGCATCGTTGCGGGGTAACGAGATTATGTCGCTGCGGCACCGCTACGGCGAAATTTTACGCTAAGATTTAGGGAAACATGATGGCAGCAGCGATACGATCTTATGCGTGGCAAATTTTCCGTGGTTATCGGCGGCGAATTTCTGGGTGCAAGCGAGCAAATTTACCGGTTTTAGGGCGGCTATTCGGGTTTTTGCGGCGGCGTTGGCGCTCAATTTACCCTAAATAGGCTAAATTTGACGGCTTTCTTTACAGTGTGATTTTGAGCAAACTCGGCAACAATCAGGCTTGCTCAAATTTCAAACCTTTAACGTCAATTTACCTTTTTTTTAAATGCTAAATTTTATAAAATGCCGATAAAAATTTTGGTAGGAGTAAATTTATGAAAAGAAATAAAATAACTTTAGCTTTATCGAGCATATTACTTTCTGTATCTTTAGTAGGTTGCAGTAGTGGCGATGGTCTTAACCGTTCCGCAAAAGACGGAAAAGAAAACGAGGTAGAAAAAGCTGCCATCAAACTTGTTAAAGCTACAAAAACTGGGGATTATAATTTAATAAGCGCTGATGAATTGAAAAAATCTATCGACAACAAAGAAGATATGATTTTAATCAACACTATTCCTTCCGATCGCTTTGAAAAAACAAAAATCAAAGGTGCTGTAAATGCTGGCTTACCTAAAGAAATGAAAGATTTAAAACCAGAAGAAAAAGAAGCATTCTTAAAAACTTTAGGTACTGATAAAGATAAAAAAATTGTTATCTACTGTGGATTTGTTGCTTGTGAAAGAAGTCATGTTGGGGCAACATTAGCTAAAGAAGCAGGATATAAAAATGTCTATAGATTTCCGGGCGGAATTGCCGCATGGTTAGATGCTGGAAATAGCATTGATAAATAACATTATCTCTTGCATCTGTGGATAATTATGAGGATTTACCTCACTTTTGCAATATAAATTAATATTTGTGGATAATTATGAGGATTTATCTACGAATACTCTAATTAAATAATATTTTAATTGTTATATTGTTGAAACAACCCCTTATTTATTTTTCAACAGATCAATCAACATTCCAAATTTTTATCCAAAATTAACAATTTCGCCCAATAAAGAGGTAGCTGGTTTCAGCTACCTCTTTATTTTATTTTTTTCTATTAAATTTAAATATTTCTCTTTTAAATAAAGGAACATTATCAAAATACTCTCCCTTATAGAAAGGGTGACATTTCAAAAGTCTCTTTATAGTTAAGTATGTTCCAAGAAAAAAGCCAAATCTCTTATAACTTTCCATCGCATAGCTCGAACATGTCGGTGAAAATCTACATGTCGGTCTTGTATAACGAGATATATACCTTCTATACAATTTTATTAAAAATATACATAACTTCGCCATTAAAAGCACTCCTTTCTGCTTTATTTTAACAATTCACTAGATTAATTTCAACTTATTACTCCATAAATACAACAATTATATTCGATAATGATTATCATTTATAATTTTTCACCTCGGAAAACATTGTCAAATCAACCTTTATTTTAGATAATAATTCTCAATAACTATTATAAGTCTATAAACTTTACATCACGTATTCATGGTGCTATAATTTAAGCATAAATTACAAAATATAAAGGAGAGAATTTAATATGACACGTACAACAGAATTAAACAAACTTGTAGCAAATTTAACAGTATTATACACAAAATTACACAGCTTCCACTGGTATGTAACTGGACGTAGCTTTTACACACTACACGAAGTATTTGAAAATTATTACAACTACACAACTGAATCTTTAGATGAAGTTGCTGAAAGATTATTAGCTATCGGAGGACGCCCAGTTTCTACACTTAAAGGTGCTTTAGAAATCGCAACAATCAAAGAAGCAACTGAAAAAGAAACAACTAAAGAAATGGTTGCAGCTGTATTCCACGATTTCGAACTATTAATCAACGACTTAACTCACCTTATGAGTGTAGCTGAAGAAGAAGGAGATCAAGGTACTTCTGACTTAGCATTAGGTCTAAAAACTCAATTAGAAAAAAATGTTTGGATGTTACGTGCTTACTTAGCAGACTAATACACATAGTAAAAGCTATCCGTCGCTTTATTGCGATAGATAGCTTTTTATATTTGTTTATGAATTATGTCCTTTTCTATTTAAAATATTCAAGTTTATAGCATCTACATAATAGTTACTCACCTGTCCATCCTTATCACTTATCTCAACATTCCAAGTCGGTATTAATACTTGATTTTCTGTTTGCGAAATATAAGTATAATATCCTAAAGTTGTACGAACTCTACAATTTTTTGGAATCAAGTCTTCATGATACAGCCTGTTTATAGCTTGATTAGATGTAACTAAGGTTTCGTTTTTATCTTTTCTTATGTTAGAAACTCCTGTTAGAGTAAACCGCTTGATATCTCCATTACTTTCAACTTCAAAAACTATTCTAGCATTTTTATTTGAAAATACTCTAAAACTATCAATCTGTTGTTCATAAATAACCTCATTTTTATTAGAATTATAACTAGAGAATACATAATTTGCACTCAACTTCAATTTTTCAAGTAAAAATGAGTCTAATTCAGCTCTATAACTGCCTTTATTAACATTACTTATAGCATTTTCTGAACTAACCTTTAGAGTTGATGTTTTATCTACATTTTCAACTTCAATCTTCAATCCATTTTCTTCTTTTTTATAATCTTTCAAATCCGAAATAGTTACATTAACATAACCTAGATTATCACGTTTTGTGGCGTTTTCTTCGACAGTTATATTATCATTTTTCATAGATCGTTCTATTATTTCTTTTTCTTGAACTATTTCAGTTTTGTTCTTTTGAACTGTATAGACATAAAAAGTTAATAAGACTGCATTTAATGCAACAAATAGGTAAATAAATAATGTTTTCATCTTGCCCCAATTCATAGTCTCTCTCCCTTGTCTATTTTTTCTTTTAGTTTTTTGAAACTCATATATCTGTCATTGTACTTCACATACCATGTAGGAGTATAACTGAAACTGTTTCTTTCTTTATTGTAAGTTTTATCATATCCTAAAACTATATCACCTATTTCTTTTAGGTTAACCCTCTCATAAAGATAGTTTATCACGTATTCTGTTTTTTCTACAGAATACAATTCTGCTTCTTTCGATGAAAGGTAAGTCTTAGTCAATTTCTTCGGTGAGGTCAGTTTATATATTCCACTACTGTTATCTTCTGATATTATATCAGCAAAACCATCTTTACTAAAAGCTATAGAGTCCTTGTACGCTTCTTGGAAAATACTAATTCCGTCTAAAGCTGTTGTTAGTTGGTAATTAGTATCTCCAACATAACCTAACTCTAAGAAACTAATAGTATTATTTATAGCAATAGTAGCTCCTACTTCACGTCCACCTTCATTAGATGGATTTGTATATACTAATCTATTATTTATAGATCTTAATATTCCATATCCATCAGTTACTTCATCCTCATTACTAATTCTAAGATTATCTTTTTTCTCAAAAATATCCCTCGCCAGTTTATTTAAATTAACATCTTCGGCGCTATATTCATCAATAACATTATCTTCATCGCCTTCTTTTAGATATATAAATTTATTATTCAAACTGTATTTCGCATAATTTTGCTTTTTCTCATTGAATTTATTATTTATCTTCTCATATATATCTTGTTTTAAAGTAATTTGAAGATAGTTTTTATCATCTTTTTTATATAGATAAATCATATTAGGTCTATCTTTTAATATAACTATAGTATCAAACTCTAAACTTACGTTTGAATTGTCCTCAGAAAAGAATAACGGTTTAAGCAGCGCTGAGTCTAAAGTAACTTGATAATTTATCAATATTTTTTCAACGTTATTAGTCGTAATATCTTCTATGTTACGGTTTCTCACCCTAGATTCCGTGCTCTCACTATCTGAAAGAAGAGACAGTAACTCTTTTAATACTTTCTTCTCCTTGACTCCTTCTACGCTAGCTACTTTTGTTATTGTATTTTGAATTACAGCTTCTTCCCTTGTTCCTGCATGGTTTTTCACCACACTATCAGGTATAAGGAAATTCAGAAGATTATTTTTGTTTGAATCAACTGTTTTCTGAGTAGATCTTTTCGTAAAAATTTCGTAATCTGGTTGATAAGTAATAATAAGATAAGATAAAGTTAAACTTAGTAAAACAAGTATACCTAAAACAACTGATTTTACAGTTTCCTTTTTTCTATTTCTCATATTACTCACCTCTATAACCATTCGTCATCTATTTGTTCACAAGGTAATGTTACAAAAATTATGCTTCCATAACCTTCTCTACTTTGTGCCCAAATACGTCCTTTATGAGCTTCTACTATAGTCTTAGCTAGAGCTAATCCTAAACCAGTTCCACCCATACTTCTTTGTCTACTTTTATCAACTCGATAAAATCTATTAAAGATTTTATCTATATGTACTAAAGGTATTCCTACCCCTTCATCTTTTATAGAAATACTCACCCTATTATGGTGATAATTCTGTCTAACTCTTATAGTAATATTCTTACCATTTGGAGAATATTTTATTGCGTTATTAACAATATTGTCAAACACCTGTGTAAGTTTGTCTTGGTCTCCTTCAACAAATATCGGCGTTTTAGAAATATGTTTTATAAAATTCTTTTCTGGATGTGTTAGTGCAAATCTATCTGTAATCTGCTCAAGCATTTTATTTATATCGATGAACTCTTTTTCATAATGCTCTTCTTTAATATCCATTTTCCCAAGTTGCATAAGTTCATTTACCATTCTTATCATACGAGTAGTTTCTTTATGAATAGTATCGATAAACTGAGGAGCCAGTTCCTTATCTTCTAATACACCTTCTTCTAATGCTTCGATATAACTGTTCATCGTAGTTAGAGGTGTACGAAGTTCATGAGATACAGTTGATACGAATTCACGACGTTCTTTTTCTTGACGCTCTTGATCTGTTACGTCATAAAGAACAATAATATATCCTTCTAGCTCAGTTGACATCTGAGTTAAATCTTCTTTATCTTCTTTTTCTATCTTAGAGATTTCTGCTCGTAATAGTAATTCATCACTATCATTAGATGCATTAACAAGAAGGCTATCCTCCGCTTCTAATATTTCCTCAATACTTTCATATTCTGTAATATCAAGAATTTTTAGAACATCTTTTCCAATGAAAATTTCATCATCACGTCCACCTAACATATCCTCAGCACTTGTATTTATAAGGATTATTCTACCGTTATTATCAGTTGCAATAATTCCATCCATCATACTCTCGATAATAGTCGCAAGCTTCCTACGTTCTGTCTCCGTTACAGCCTGCTCTTCTTCGATTCTCCTAGAAATCCGGTTAAATACTTTAGCAAGATCACCGATTTCATCATCTGTATCTATACCAACTACAGTACCATAATTTCCTAAAGCCATCTTCTTAACCTGAGAACTCATTTTTTCAATAGAACTCGTTACGGTTTTAGAAGCGACAAACCCTATTACAGTAGTAATTAATATCGATAATATAGTACCTACTATAAAGATTCTCGAAATACTATTTACCTCTTGATAAACACTTTCTATATCTGCCATAAGTGATATTACACCAATAACTTCATTATCTTTTTTTACAGGACTCACATAAATCCATACACGCTTATTACTATCAGCATTATACTGAATTTGTTTAGTACTCTCACCCGTTTTTATAACTTGACTAACAAGTGGATCAAAAGATCTTTTAGCAAGATAGTCATCATTTCCATTTTTTGATGAACTCGCTAAAATTTTTGAATTATTATCAATAACATTTACAAGTAGTAATTTCTGGATATTAAATTCACTAACTAGTTTTACTATTCCACTTTTTGAATCTCGATTATTGCTTGTAGAATCTTGATTAGCGTTATTCTCTGAATCAGTTGACTCTTCACCGTTCTTCATACTAACCTTATCAAGTTCCTCTCGAATATGGTAATTCAATATCTTTTCTTGTTCGATAATATTTTGTTCAAATGTGTTTATATTACTGTTTCTTAGTTGTGTTGTAAAGAATAATCCGATTAGTTGTAACGAAATTATGTTAACTAATACATATACTATTACGAACTTAGTTCGGATTGATGAAAAGAATCTTTTCTTAAATTTCTTACCGAAAAAACTCATTACTCTTCACCTATAAAGTAACCAACACCACGACGCGTCATTATATATTCAGGTTGTGATGAATCATCTTCTACTTTTTCACGTAATCTTCTCACAGTCACGTCAACTGTTCTAACATCTCCGAAGTAGTCATAACCCCATACTGTTTGCAGTAAGTTCTCACGTGTTAAAACTTGGCCGCGGTGTTGAGCCAGGTAATAGAATAAGTCAAATTCTCTACGTGTTAAATCTATTTCTTCTCCATTTTTCTTAATAATATAAGCCTCTGGATAGATTACAATATCCTTAATTACAAGGTCACTACCACTCTTCTCTTCTTCAACTTCTTCTTGTTGCTTAGTAACACGACGTAAGTTTACCTTAACCCTAGCCATAAGCTCACGTGTTGAGAAGGGTTTAGTTACGTAATCATCAGCTCCGAATTCTAATCCTAGAACCTTATCTATTTCACTATTTTTTGCTGTTAGCATAATTATTGGAATATTCTTTTTAGCACGTACTTCTCTACATACTTCCATTCCATCTTTTTTCGGCAACATCAAATCTAATAGAATCAAATCAGGGTTTTCGCTAAAAGCAAGCTCCACCGCTTTTTCTCCATCATTAGCAACTATTACATCGTAGCCTTCTTTTTTTAAATTAAAATCTAGTATATTAGCAATCGGTTCTTCATCATCGACTACTAGTATTTTATATTCTGCCATCATCTTCCTCCTTAGATTCATACTAAGTTTTATTATATATTCTTACTAATTTGCAAGAATGCATATAGTTATCTATATTATATCATTTTTCTTTAATAAGTTACAACTTTAAGCAAGCGATTAACACTCTATCACTTACGAGAAAACACAAAGTTTTTATAACAACCTATAAAACATATGCACCTGCCACTATACATACATAAAAAACTCCTCATCTGACAAAAACGTCAGACAAGGAATCTATTATTGTTTTTCTTTGTCTTTCTCTATATTTTTTAATATAGCTTTTATGAAAAATTCGAAGTTAACATTGTATGGATTCTTATTCAAATTGGAGATTACAGTATCACTAGTAAGAAGCACATTTAATTGTTTTTCTAACTCTACTATCCGTTCTTCAGAAAAATTACTTAATATCCCTATCTCTGCCAAACCAAAATCTTTATATTCTGAAGATAAATATCCGTCTTGATTTTCTTCTCCTTCAAAAGAACTTCCAAATGATTTATTATATATATCTAAAAAGCTCTTAATCCCGTGCATTCCCGCTTCTTTAACTATAATTTCATCACCCACATAATAACCAATAGAAAGTAACTCAGCTATACGCGTAAATATATCATACTCCGAAACAACCCTCTTAACAGAACCTGTAAAAGTGGCTTTCTTAATAGCGATTTTCTTCATATTTCTAAGATACTTTTTCATACGTTTAACGTACAATTCTCCATCAACTTCTTTATCCATAAAAATATCTATACCACCAATTAGATATATAGGTGCAGCATTAAATACTACACTCTCTTTCACATCGTACTCAATTGCAACTCGTTGCGCAATACTTCCACCTAAAGAATGACCAGTTAGTATGATATCATTACCATATTTTTTCTTCATCCTTGTGTAAAATCTGTAACACGGCGTTAAGTGTTCCCCTTGACCTAAACAAATCCCTACAACATCAGCATACATATCTTTTTGTCTATCAAAGTAAAAATTCGTACCTGTATAAGATAAAATATAATTCCCTTCTACAGTATTTTCAAACAAAGTTCCGCTACTTCCAGTTTTTCCATCATAAAAACTACATATATAGTTTAACTCTGTCGGAAAATTGTTCACTGTTTTTTGAAGATTTATATACTCGCGTATCACTCTTTTGGGAACTTTGATTTTATCCATCGCTTCTATATGGTACACTATAAATGATGCATAACTTGATACTTCAAACAATCTATCCATTACTATTTCTATCCATCCTCGCAATATTTCTTAATAAGTATTTTATCATAAACAATTAATTTTTTCTTATTTTTACGTTGTAAATAGTACTTTCTCAGGTTAAGTTTTCAATTTATTTTGATTTTTTTAAAAATAAAAGAATAGAAGAAAAACAGGAAGTAAAAAAAAGTGGGAAAAAGAAAAAGGGAGCAAAATAAAGCTCCCTTTAAATTTTAATTTTTTAAGCATCAGATCTTGAAAAACCATTTTTCATTTCACAGCTTGCTGTGTAAAGAACTTTGCCTAATAAATCAATTGTTTGTTTTCTTAATTCTGTTGCAATTTCTTCATTTGCATTTTCGCAGAATTCAACGACTTTTTCTTTTGCAACTTTTCCACCTAAAAATTCATTATCATACTTATTTATGATTTCAGTGCATTTTGATTGAATAGCCAATTGGTAACGTTCAATATGTGAACTACAAGATGCAAAATGAGCATCTGCCAAAGCTGCGACCAGACGATTTGACCAATAGAAATCTTCTGTTGTAAGTTCTTTAGTAGTGTTTGCAAGATATTCAGGTGTCTTATCTATATTTACATAGAAAGGAATCATTGCATTAAATACATTTGAACCGAAGGATAACCACTCAATACTTCTAATTTCTTCAGGCATATAAGGTCTTATTTGAACCAAAGCCAAAACATCATTAC
>NZ_CALIMQ010000188.1 GCF_938045535.1 uncultured Campylobacter sp.
AATTTAGCTAGTGATTCCGTCCGCAAAATTTGCGCTAGGTTATAATTTGACGGCGGAATTTACGCATGCAATCCGGTCGCACCCACAAAATTTCGCCCGCCGGTTTGCAGAATACATAGCGTAAAATTCTACGGAATTTCGTGAAATTTTATTTGGACGCGAGCAGAATTACGGCGGCTACGGATAAAATTTGCAGCAGCTTAGATAAAACCGCGCGCGACAATCGGCAAAATTCCGCGAAATTTCGCCGAGCGCGTTAAGTTCGCCCTTACCGCTATCTCATACACGCCGTATTCATAGACCGCGCAAAAGGCGGCGCCGTTTTGGGTTTTGATACTCGAACGAAAGCTATCCCGTTTCCCATTGTTGCCGCTCGGCGCGTTGGCATGGACTACGCACGGGTAAATTTTAAAATTTAGACAAGTTCCGCCCCGCCGAAGCGAAGCTTTATTAAAACGGGCGGTGCAGCTATTTTAGGCGCGTAATCGTCTTTTAATACGCACCGATCCTTTTAAAACGGGCGGCAAATTTTAAAATTTCACCGCCCAGGTAGGGGTTTTTAGTAGAATCTTTAAGGCTAGTTAAAATTTAGCGTATATTTTATGCTAAAGTTAAATTCCATATCTTTCTCGACCTTTGGAAAGCTGCCTTTTGTGCGCTCGACCGCGCTTAACGCGCCCTCATCAAGTGAATCTACATTCGAGGAAGACGTAACGCGAAGACCCTTAACATCGCCACTTGCCGTATAGGTAAAGTGCACGCCTACGACGCCGATTTTACGCATACGTTGCGCATTTTTAGGGTAGTGCGACTGCGCGTAGCGAGAAATAATGGCGAAAATTTTCTTGCCGACATCGCTATTGCTAGGATCTCCGCGGCTTGTTATAGCGTCGCTACCACCACCTGCACTACTGGAGCCGCCACCCCCACCGCTACCTAGCGAAATAGGCTTTGTCGGGTCAAATTTAGCCGTTAAATTCCTATCGCTACTTTGAACTTTATGCTCTTTTTTAGGCTTAGGTTTTTCAACCGGTTTTGGTTTTTCTACCGGCTTTGGCTTGGGCTTTTCGACCGGTTTTGGTTTTTCAACTACAGGCTCTGGTATAGGCTCCGGTTCAGGAATCGGCTCAGGCTCCGGTATTGGCTCTGGCTCAGGCGGAGTTGGTTCCGGTTCGGGCTCAGGCTCGGGCGGAGTGGGCTCTGGCTCAGGATCCGGTTCGGACTGATCGGAAGGAGGCGGGATATTGGGTTCATCGGAGATATCGCCCTGCTTGGCCTCATCCATTATGCTATCGATGGAAAAGGCTATCATATCCGGCATGCTAGGCGGCTTCGGTGCCGACGATAAAAGAACAAAAACACCCACAGCGATGATGCAATGCAGCACCAAAGATACAATGAAGCCTACTGCGCTATCTTTATTCATTGCTCTTTTTCGGTCACGATCGCAAATTTTTCATGGCCCGCCTTTTTTAGGACATCCATGATAGAAATGAAAGAGGAAAATTTCGAGTCTTTATCGTTTTTCAATACGACAAGATCGTTTTTATCGAGTGCGGCAATTTTTTTCTCAAGCTCATCCTCGCTTATTGCGACATCGTCTAGATAAATTTTAGATTCGCTATCCACTTTAATAGTAACTTTTTTATCCTCTTGCGGATTTTGCGAGCTTGAAGAAGATGGAAGATTTACCTTGATATGCCCCTGCGCAATGAAAGTCGAGACACTAAGCACGATCGCTAACAGCACCAGCATAATGTCAATGAACGGAACGATATTTAGCCCGTCTCGTCTAGGGATGCTCATTTATTTAACCTCATCGTAGCGATTTAGAAGCACATCAACTTTGCGGACGAAACCGTTGTAGATGATAAGCGTAGGCACGGCGACGACTAGACCGGTAGCGGTAGCTTTAAGCGCGAGCGAAAGACCTTGCATGATAGCCTTGGTATCGATACCGCTTGCAGTACTCATATCAAAAAATGTGATCATAATGCCAATAACTGTGCCTAAAAGACCGATGTACGGGGCATTTGAATAAACAATATAAAGCGTCGTTAAATTTTTTGTCAGAGCCTCTTCATATAGCGCCTTGCTTTTGTAATCGCTCGCCTTAACCTTCGAATAAAAAAGCAGCCTTTCGATAGTAAACCACACAACTAAAAAGCTCATAAATCCGAGGATCGCAAAGATAATGTAATCCACGTAATGCGCCAAAAATTCCATAATGCCCATAAGCTCTC
>NZ_CALIMQ010000189.1 GCF_938045535.1 uncultured Campylobacter sp.
AATAGATGAAATCTGCCGCGACGCAGATTAAATTTACCGCCGTAGCGATGATTACGATCGCGATAGCCTTATATCCCAAAAGTAGCGCAGGCACCGCAGCTAGCGGCAGAGCGATCGTACGAAAGATCCCAATTAGCTTGATAAATACGAAATTCTCATGCGCCGTAAGGATCGACGAATAGATGCTAAAAGGAAAGCTAATCGCTAAATTTGCAGTTAGTAGCATTAGCATAATGCGAATTTCGCCCATCTCACTAGCGCTTAGCTTAGCGCCAAAAATCGCGTGCAGATTGGCTAGCAGCGCAGCTCCTGCAAGCACGACCACCGCGCTCATCACTAAATACACGCTAAAAATCGTGCCGTGCAGCTTATGCATGCGCTCCACTTTGCCGCTTGAGGCATATTTAGCGGTATAGACCGTCACGGCGTTGCCGAAACCCAAATCCAAAATCGCTAAATAACCAATAACGCTGCTAGCTAAAGAATACAGCCCAAACTCGCTCTGCCCCAGCGCCCGCAGGAAAAACGGCGTATAAACCAAAGTAAGTATCGTAGAAACAAAGATATTCACATACGATAGCACGACGCCGAGCTTGCGCTGCGCGGTTTCGGGGGCGTTTAGAATTTTAAGCAAACAAGGCTTCCTTTTGCTCGCCGCTATTAAACGCGGCGGAGTAAAATTTTAAAATTTCAAATCGCACTTTCACGCTAGAACCTAGAGCTTCTTTTCCCAATTAAGCGCGCTTAGGATGATCTCATCCAGGCTCTCGTGCTCGGGATGCCACGAAGTTTTGGTGCGAATTTTATCCGCATTTGAGATGAGGCAGGCAGGATCGCCGGCTCTGCGCGGAGCGATCTGCACTTTAAAATCCACGCCGCTTACTTTTTTAGCTTCATTGACGACTTCTTTTACGCTAAAGCCCGTGCCATATCCTACGTTGAAGACCGCGCTATCATTGCTTTGCAGATAATCAAGCACCGCCAGATGCGCGCTTGCGAGGTCCTCTACGTGGATGTAGTCGCGTATGCAGGTGCCGTCTTTGGTGTCGTAATCATCGCCGAAAATGCTCATCTTATCGCGCTTGCCGACGATAGTTTGAGTAGCTACCTTGATAAGATGAGTCGCGTTCGGGTAGTTTTGCCCGATCGTGCCATCGCTTGCGGCACCTGCGACGTTGAAATAGCGCAAAATTCCATATTTAAAATTCGGATTTGCCGCTGCCGCGTCTTTTAGCACCCACTCGACCATCAGCTTGCTTCTGCCGTACGGATTGATCGGATTTTGCGGAGTTTCCTCGCTTACTTGCGGGATGTCCGGCTCGCCGTAGGTCGCCGCAGTGGAGCTAAAGATAAAGTCTTTCACGCCGTATTTGTTCGCAAGCGCGATCAAATTCATCGCGTTGGCGGTGTTGTTTAGATAGTATTTTAGCGGATTTTGCGTGCTTTCAAAAACCTCGATAAACGCCGCAAAATGAATGATCGCATCAAACTTCTCGCGCTTAAAAAGCTTCTCGATTGCAGGGATGTTTTCCAGGCTTTCCTGCACGAACTCAAACTCGCCTATCTTGCGAAGCGCCTCGATCGCTCGCATAGAGCCTTTGCAAAGATTATCCAGTATGACGACGTCGTGGCGGTTCGCTTCTAAAAGTGCCTTTGCGACGTGGCTGCCGATGTATCCCGCGCCGCCTGTGATTAAAATTTTCATCTCTTCTCCTTCGGATCAAATTTATCAAAATATGCGATTATAGCCCCTTAGATTAAATCGCTGGTCGCACGCGCAAAAATACGGGGAAGCGCGGCTTTTTCTCACGGGTTAAATTTTGGTATTGATAGGTGATGATCGTGCCCACTTTAGGCGGATTTGCCCGCATTTCGTCGCTAAAGCCCGTGCCTACTTTAAATTTCGCCCCGCTACGTAGATCCACGCAGCTAAGCGAGCCCATCTTGCCCTCGTTTTTGCCGTAGCCCAGGTTGATTTTTACGACCTTGCAATCGCTATCGTGCGTCTTTTTGTATTTTAAAATTTTATCGCTGCGCCCGCTCTCATAAAGCGCGTTTGGATCGCGCAGCACGACGCCTTCGCCGCCTGCGGCGATGACGCGATCAAAATACGCCTGCACGTCGGCGTGCGTGCTTACCGGAGTTTGCTGCACGATGAGTAAATTTTGCGCGCCGCTTGAGGCGATAAAATTTCTTAAAATTTCCATCTTCGCGCTAAGGTTTTTCTGCTCCTTCGGCAGGTCAAACGCGTAAAATTTCACCCTACTCCACCGCTCATCGGGCACGCTAGAAGAGACGATCGAGACGAGCTGCTCAAACTCTCCGCGCGCGGTGTATAGCTCGCCGTCCACGAAAAACGGCGGAAAGCCTGCGCTCCAGCCCTCGGGAGCGTTTATGATCTTGCCGCGCCTGGAGCGCAGATTTTTGCCGTCCCAGATCGCGCGCACGCCGTCTAGCTTCTCGCTGATGACCCAGCCCGTGATATTCATGCCGGGGACGTACTCTTTAAGCAGCATCGGTTTAAATTTAGCCTCGTCCGCGACCGCGCCGCAGAGCAAAAACAGCGCACCCAAAACCGCGCCTTTTAAAATTTTAAAAATTTCACTTCGCATATGCAGCCAGCTCCCTTTCTATGAAATCGCAAAAAACGGGCGTATAGCTCATGCCCGCGCACTCTTTTTGCAAAAATTCGCCCATCACCGCGATGTAATTTAGATAGTCGTCCTTGGTGATCTTGCCGCGCAAAAGCTCGTATTTCAAAAACAGCCAGTAGGTGTTGAGTACGTCGGATCTGCAGTACTCGTCGATCTTGGCCTGCTCGCCTGCGTAATACAGCTGCAAGACCTGATCGCCGTGCACGTCGTATTTGCCCGGCAAGCCCACGCTAGCGCAGATATGATCGAGCTTGAGCCCGCGAACGGCGCCAAAATCGCTGATGTGATCGAGCAGATCCAGATGAAACCGCCCGTCGTAGCGGCTGCGGTAGTTCTCCCATTTGCTCTTGTTGTTATCGCGATCGTTCGTCTCAAAATACGCCGCGGCGCTTAGATCATAGCGCATCGCGCGCGCCATAATCATCGGCAGATCGAACCCGCGCCCGTTGAAGCTCACGAGCCGCGGATTAAAATCCTCGATGAAGGCTAGGAATTTTGCGATTTTATCGCGCTCGTTCTCGCCATCAAGCGTCGAGACGCGCAAAAACCTGCCGAATCCGTCCGCCATCACGGCGCTAATACTAACGACGCGGTGGAAGCAGACGGGCAGGAATTCGCTGCCGGTTATTTCTTTGAAAATCTCCATCGCCCTAAGCGAGAGCAATTTGTGGTTTAAAATTTTGCTTTTATCCGCGTTAAAGATCGGCTGCTCGCCGTAAATTTTAAAATTTAGCGCGTTTAACGCGAGATCTTGCGCGGAATTTGAAGCGAGATTTTTGCTATTTTGGCTTTCGGATGCGGAGCTTTGTAGCGTAGAGCTTTCCGCTGCGAAATTCTGAGGCGCAGGGCTTTGGAGCGCGGAATTTTCTACCGCGGAGCTCTGTGCCGCGGAGCCTTGAGGCGCGGTATCATCGTAGGTTAAATTTAGCGATGCGGAATTTTTAGGCGCCGTATTTTGCGACATGGAATTTTCGCTCGTAAAATTTCCCTGCGCGAGATTTTCAGCAGAATTTTCACTTGCAAAGCTTTGAGGCGCAGTATCTTGTTGCGTAAAATTTTGAGGTGCGGAATTTTGCTCGGAATTTTCTATTTTAAAATTCTGCTCCGCCGAATTTACAGCAAAATTTAAAGACGCGTTTTGCTTCTCGCTACCAATTTTTTGCGAGACCCGCGCGTCAAGAAGCTTTGCGAAGCTTTTTTTATCGAAAGGCTCGAAGCAGCTCGCGATCGCATCCTCATCCAGCACCCGCACCAGCGCCGCTACGTCGGGGATCGTCTCGCAGTCGAATACGCAGATATAATCCTTTTTCATCAAGCTCCTTCCTGGCGGTTTTTGCCGCTTTTTTTTAAAAACAGCTATGAAATAATCCTCTATCTCCATGCCGTTTTTAGGTATGCTCGCTAGATCGAGCTCCTTGCTCATCCAAGGTTTTCATTGCCGCTTTCAACTTTTAAATTTTACGCTGCCGTATTTTCGCGGCAAAAGGGGCGTGCGCGGAGGCGCGGCAAATTTCGCTACCGCTCGCCGCGGCGCAATTACCGTGCACGAAAGCGCGCCGGTCGTTAAATTTATCCTTGGATCAAGCGCCTAATGTCTGGCAAAATCTCGCCGGACGCCTCGCAAATCCTGCTTCGCAGCACGCTAAAATCGCCGCAGTAATCGCCCAGAAGCTGCAAAATATCGTCTCTGATAGCTTGCGAGCGCTCGCTCAGAAGCAGCTCCTGCAAAAGGGCGAAAATTTCGCTCTCATGCGCCAGCGTGCAGCCGTAGTAGGGATCAAGGTAATAATCTAGACACAACAAGAGCGAGGCTTTCTCGGCCTCATCATCACCTCGCAAAACGGCGGCGATGCCCTCTATTCCGCCCTCTGCTATCCGTCTATGACTATCGTCGTAAAAAATTGCGCGCGTCAAATTTAGCCTTTTTTACGTGTCGTTTTACTCGGTCTTGGCTGCATCCCACGCGAAGATCGTGTTGCCCTCGGCGTCGGTGGCTACGTCGCCCATACCCATGATGTTGTAGCCGCAGTCGACGTAGTGCACCTCGCCGGTCACGCCGCTAGCTAGATCGCTAAGTAGGTACATCGCGCTGTTGCCGACGTCATGCGTCGTGACGTTGCGTTTTAGCGGGCTGTTTACTTCGTTGTAGCGCAAAATCATCCTAAAATCGCCTATGCCGCTTGCCGCAAGCGTCTTGATCGGGCCCGCGCTGATCGCATTTACACGGATATTTCTAGCGCCAAGGTCGTGTGCTAGGTAGCGCACCGAGCTTTCAAGAGCCGCTTTTGCGACGCCCATTACGTTGTAGTGAGGCACGAATTTCGGCCCTCCGAGGTAGGTTAGCGTGAGCACTGAGCCGCCCTCTTTTAACACCGGAAGCACCGCGCGCGTGAGGCTTAGCAGCGAATACACGCTCGTACCCATCGCGATGTCAAAGGCTTCTTTGCTAGTGTTTACAAACTCGCCCTCTAGCGCTTCTTTTGGCGCATAGGCTACCGCGTGCACGACGAAATCTATCTCGCCTAGGTCTACTTTGATGCGATCCGCAAGACCGTCTAGATGGGCTTGGTTATTTACGTCGAGCTCATAGACGAATTTACTCCCAAACTCCTCCGCGATCGGCTCTACGCGTTTTTTTAGCGCGTCGTTTAGGTAGGTAAACGCCATCTGCGCACCCTGTGCGTGGCAAGCTTCGGCGATGCCGTAAGCGATAGATTTGGCGTTAGCGACGCCGACGATGAGACCTTTTTTGCCTTTTAAAATCATTATTTCTCCTTTCTATTTTTGCTTGGCTTTTTCTACTTATTCTGCGTTAAAATTTAAAAAATAATGCTCACGAACCATATGTTCGCTCCGCTTATTTTTTAAATTTTGCCTTGACTAAGCGAAAAATCCTGCGCAATTTGACTTAAAAATTTTGCAACCCAAATTTGAAACCAAATTTGATAGCGGCAATATCGCAAAGCTAGACTAGGCGACTTAAAATTTTGCAACTTAAATTTGAAGTCAATCGCCGTCAAAACGCAAATCGACAAGCGGAAATATCGCTAGGCGGATTTAAATGTTTTGAAATAAATTTCGTCCCAAGACCAGGCATGTAGCCTGTCGCAGGGCGAAATTTACGAAATCATTTAAAGACGTCAGCGAGATGACGCGCTAATAAGTTCCAAAAAGCTAGAGGCGTCCCAGCTCGCCGTACCCACTAACACCCCGTCGCAACCTCTTATCGCGCAAATTTTTGCGATATTTTCAGCATTCACGCTGCCACCGTAAAGTAGCGGCGCGGGGCTTTTAGCACGCAAGAAATTTAGCATTCTTTCGATCTGCTCGCACTGCGCGCTTCTGCCCGTGCCGATCGCCCATACGGGCTCGTAGGCTAGTACTAAGCTCGAATATTTCAGATCGATACCCTCAAGCTGTGTCGCTACAAACTCCTCGCTGCGGTTTTGCGCAAATGCCGCCTCATCCTCGCCGACGCAAAAGACGATGCGCCAGCCGCGTGCTGCGGCAAAACTAAATTTTTCTTTTATCAACTCCGCGCTCTCGCCCAAAATGGCGCGCCGCTCGCTGTGTCCGATAAGAACGGTTTTGATGTCGAATTCCGCCAGCATATCGCCGCCGATCTCGCCCGTAAAGCTGCCGTGCGCGGCAGGATAGAAATTTTGCGCACCTTGGGTGAAATTTTTCACCCTCGCGCAAAATGCGCTAGCAGGAGGAAAAACCAAAATTTCATCCTCGCGCGAAATTCCGCCCGCTAAGCCCCCATCTAAAGCTTTAGCGTACTGCTCAAAGCTAGCGCGTGTATGGTTGCATTTAAGATTCGCCGCCAGTATCATCGCAGCTCCGTTTTAGCGGTAAGCACTCGCACGCCCGGCAGCTCCTTGCCTTCGATGAGTTCTAAGCTCGCACCGCCTCCGGTAGAAATAAAAGTCATATCGTCGGCGTTACCAGCGCGTTCGACGACATCTGCAGTATCGCCGCCGCCCACTACGGTCGTGGCGTCGCTATCTGCGATTGCATGCGATATATGTAGGCTACCGCGAGCGAATTTATCGATCTCAAAAACCCCCATCGGTCCGTTCCACCAGATCGTTTGTGCATCGTCTAGGGCTTCTTTAAAAAGCGCTACAGTTGCAGGTCCGATATCTAGTCCCATCCAATCGCTTGGAATTTCTTGGACGGTAACCTTTTTTGTAACGGCGTCTTGCGAGCATTGCGGAGCTGCGACGGCATCGACGGGGATATAAATTTTAACCCCAAGCTCGCGAGCATTGCGGAGAATATTTTTTGCTTCCTCGATTAGATCCTCTTCGAGCAAAGATTTGCCGATGTCATATCCGACGGCTTTTAAAAAGGTAAACGCCATGCCGCCTCCGATGATGAGCTTATCGACTTTAGGAAGTAAATTTTTAAGCGCCTGAAGCTTGCCGCTTACTTTGCTGCCGCCCGTTACGGCTACAAAAGGACGCGCAGGATCTTTAATAAGGTCTTTGGCGAATTTTATCTCTTTTAGTAGCAAAAATCCCGCCGCCTTATGCGCCTCATCGTAGAATTTCGTAATCGCCTCTACCGAAGCATGCGCGCGGTGGCATACGCCAAAAGCATCGTTGATATAAAATTCCGCGTAGCTTGCGAGCCTCTTAGCTAGTGCTTCGTCGTTTTTGCTCTCGCCCTTTTCGAAGCGCAGATTATCCAGCAGAAGCACTTCGCCCTTTTTAAGCGAATTTACCGCAGCTATGGCTTCCTCGCCCGCGACATCAGAGACAAATTTTATCTCGCGTTCCAAAAGCCTAGATAGCCTCTTTACCACAGGCTTTAGGCTAAGTCTTTCTTCGTATCCGTTTTTCGGGCGTCCTAAGTGGCTGGCTAAAATTACCGCGCAGCCCTCGTCTAAGCAATATTTAATCGTAGGGATAGACGAACGGATGCGACGATCGTCCGTAATATTACAAAACTCATCCATCGGCACGTTAAAATCGCACCTGATAAAAACGCGCGCGCCCTCTTTAAATTTCAAATCTTTAATCGAAAGAATTTCGCCCATCTTATTTCCTTCTTTTTGCCGCATATAAGGCTAAATCTATGAGGCGCTCGCTATATCCCCACTCGTTGTCATACCAGCTCATCACTTTTATAAGATTACCGTCAATTACCTGCGTGCAGTCGCTAGCTACGATGCTGGAGTATTCTGAAGTACAAAAATCACTGCTGACACGGCTATCGTCGTCTACGAGCAAAATTCCTTTCATCTCTTTAGCGGCATAGCGGCGGAAAATTTCGTTTAGCTCCTCGGCGCTCGTCTGCTTGCGCGTTAGCACCGTTAGATCAACCATCGAAACGTTAGCCACCGGCACGCGCACCGATTGTCCGTGCATCTTACCGCTTAGCTGCGGAAGTACCTTGCTAATCGCTTTTGCCGCGCCCGTCGTAGTCGGAGCGATATTAAGAGCCGCAGCACGCGAACGGCGGAAGTCCTTGGCTTTTACATCGACTAGACTCTGTCCATGTGTATAGGCGTGAATGGTCGTCATCAGACCCTTTTCGATACCAAGCTCATCGTCTAGAATTTTTGCAATCGGAGCCAGACCGTTAGTGGTGCAGCTAGCGTTTGAGATGACGCGCTGTCCTGCATAAGCGCCCTCATTAACGCCGATTACGAAAGTAGGCGTATCATCCTTGGCAGGTGCGCTCATTACGACTACGCCGATACCGTTATCTATGAACGGCTTGCATTTTTCGCTCGTTAAAAATGCACCCGTACATTCCAGCACAGCTTCTGCACTATCGCCCGCAAAATCAAGCTCCGCAGGCTCTCTGGTGGAATAGACGCGGATTTTTTTGCCGTCTACGGCTATGCATTCGTCGCTTAGAATTTCTACTTTTTTACGAAACTCGCCGTGAACGGTGTCGTATTGAAGCAGGTATCTCGTAAGCTCGCGCTTAGCGGTATCGTTGATCGCCACAAGCTCCACATCGTCCCTGCTTAGCGCAATTCTAGCCGCGCACCTACCGATCCTTCCAAAGCCGTTGATTGCGATTTTTACTGCCATAAGGTTCTCCTTATTTGGGATGTTTTCAGCTGGAATTTTACTAAATTTGGGTTAATTTTTGATTAAATAAAAAGTCGCGAAATCTAGGATTTACTTTTTGGCTATATAATTCGCGAACTTTTTTTAAAGGAGAAAAAATGAGACGAATTGTATTCTCGTCATTAGCGGCAATCGCGATTTTAAGCGGATGCAACCAACCTAAGGCCAATACGGCTCCACAGCAAAAGCAAGAGTCTGTAGCGCATACGATCGTATTTCTGCTAGGAGACACCGGAGATAAGCGCATCAGCCTTAGCTCGAACGATATGTTCGCAACGGGCGTGTTAACCGATGAAAAGGGTAAAAAGCATAATCTTAAACGCGCGGCTTCCGCAAGCGGTATAATGCTTACGAACGACGAAGGTATCGAGCTTCTTTTCAAACGCGGAGAGGGAGTGTATACACCGGGAAAAGGCAAGAAGGATATTCCGGTAACCTATACCGAGCACGAGCACAAAAGCGGCGAAATGATGTAGCCGCGGCGGGGTTAAATTTCAGCGCCCGCACAAGCGAATTAAATTT
>NZ_CALIMQ010000190.1 GCF_938045535.1 uncultured Campylobacter sp.
AAAGGGCTCGACAAGCTTGCGTTTACGGGCTCGACCGAAGTCGGCAGAGGCATCGCGCTAGCCGCGGCGCAAAAGATCATCCCTGCTACGCTTGAGCTTGGCGGTAAGAGCGCAAATATCATCTTTGACGATTGCGACTTCGACGTTGCGATCGACGGCGTGCAGCTGGGAATTCTTTTCAACCAAGGCCAGGTCTGCTGCGCGGGAAGTAGAATTTTCGTGCAGGAGGGCATCTACGATAAATTCGTACCGGCGCTCGTGGAGAAATTTAAGCGCATCAAAGTAGGCGATCCGCTCGATCCGAACACCCAGATGGGATGCCAGATCAACAAAAAGCAAGCCGATAAAATTTTAGAGTACGTAAAAATCGGCGTAGAGGAGGGCGCTAAGATCGCCGTAGGCGGCAAGCGACATAGCGCGGGAGAGGCTTTTGTCGAACCTACGCTACTCGTGGACGTGCGCAACGACATGCGCGTGGCGCAGGAGGAGATCTTCGGTCCTGTGGGTGTCGTGATTAAATTTAAAGATCAAGACGAGCTCGTCCGCATGGCAAACGACAGCCTCTACGGACTAGGCGGCGCCGTATTTACGCGCGACATCGCAAAGGCGCTCACGGTCGCACGCCTGCTTGAGACGGGTCGCGTGTGGGTCAATACCTACAACCAGATCCATGCGGGCGCGCCGTTTGGCGGCTACAAAGAATCGGGCATCGGTCGCGAAACGCACAAGATGATCCTGGATCACTACACCCAGACCAAAAACATCTACATCGACACGATCTCCAAACCGAGCGGCTTTTACGAGCAGTAAGGGCTTAGCGCGGTATCTCGGGCGGTTTACGCCGCCCGAAATTTTATTCTATTTGGCTTGATTGAGTATTTAATTTTAAGATTAATAGAGGCTCATCATTTGGCGGCAAATTTTTATTTGCCAACCTTATGCCTTTATAAACATTTATCGTGATTTTAACATTTGGTATGTCGGTAACTTTTGAAAAATTATTTAAGAGCAACTTTATATCATCATCTCTAGCGCCATAAATGTTTACTATGCTCTCATATCTATCGGTAATTTTTCCACAAGACCAAGAACCGCCTAGATGATTTAAATCTCTTATTCCTTCAAATATTATTTCTTCTGCTTTGTCGTTATACTGATTCCGACATTCCCTACCGTCGCAGCCGAATAATATAAATGCGGCGACTATCAAAAAGAAACACTTTGTAAATTTCAGCATTTCATTTTCCTTAATTTGATTTTGTGTCTAATTTTACGGTTAATATATTCTTGCTAAATGGTGGCGGAGTTTTGCTGCCCCATTTCCAATATCTCTCATAAACCGATATAGTGATTTTGACGTTTGGAATTTGTGCCGCTTCTGCTACATTCTTTAATAAAGTCTCTAAATCATCGTTGCTAGGTCCGTAAAAATTTATGAAGTATTCATAGTTGTCAATAGACCCGCACGTCCAATCTCTAT
>NZ_CALIMQ010000191.1 GCF_938045535.1 uncultured Campylobacter sp.
TGGAATATCCCTACTCGAATTCCGTTTGCCAGCGAACTTCGCGTCAAAGACGGCGAGCCGGTAACTCAAAAGATCAAAGCGGGAGCAAATGGTACGCTTAAGTATTTCATCCTAAAGGGCGATTATTTAGAGAGGCTAAGAGATATCAAAAAAGGTCACGTCGTAAGTGAGAAGGGTATGTACGTAGTCATCTCCGATGAAAATGGCAGAGAGGCGATCCGCCACTACATACCGCGCGAATCTGTCATTACCTATGATGATAATAGCGTAGTAAAAAGCGAAGATCTTATCGCTAAGCCTAAAAAAGACGATCGCTTGATTATCGCCGAGTGGGATCCGTATTCCATCCCTGTGGCCGCAGAGTGCGAGGGTAAGATTAGCTTTGAGGATATCGAGCCTGGATATACCGCTACGGAGCAATATGACGAGACTACCGGCCAGAGCCGCTTGGTCATCAACGAGTATCTGCCTCAAGGCGTTAAACCGGCCATCGTCGTAACTCCTAGCAAGGGCGAGCCTATCAAATACAACCTAGGGCCGAAGACCGCGATTTTTACGAATAAAGGCGATCAGGTAGCGATTGCAGATATTTTGGCTAGGACGCCGAAAGCTGCTGCGAAATCAAAAGATATCACCGGCGGTTTGCCGCGCGTATCGGAGCTATTTGAGGCGCGCCGTCCGAAAAATACCGCGATCATCGCGGACATAGACGGAACCGTCCGCTTTGATAAGGCGTTGCGTGCAAAAGAGCGCATTATAATCGAGGGCGAGGACGGAACGAGTGCCGAGTATCTAATCGATAAGAGCCGCCAGATCCAAGTGCGAAACGGCGAGTTCGTCCATGCAGGCGAGAAGCTTACCGACGGAGTTATCAGCTCGCATGACGTGCTTAGAATTTTAGGCGAAAAGGCGCTGCATTATTATCTGATAAGCGAAATTCAACAGGTTTATCGCTCTCAAGGCGTCGTCATCAGCGATAAGCATATCGAGATCATCGTATCACAGATGCTCCGCCAGGTCCGAATCGTCGATAGTGGCGATACTCAGCTAATCGTCGGTGATCTGATTAGCCGCCGCAGATTTAGAGAAGAAAACGAGCGTATTATAAAAATTGGTGGCGAGCCTGCGATTGCTGAGTCTGTGCTACTGGGCGTAACTCGTGCGGCCGTAGGAAGCGATAGCGTCATTTCAGCGGCGTCCTTCCAAGAGACTACGAAGGTTCTAACCGAGGCTAGTATCGCGGGTAAATTTGACCGATTAGAGGACTTGAAAGAAAACGTAATTTTAGGTCGCATAATTCCGGTCGGAACCGGTCTGTATAAAGACAAGGAAGTTAAACTTAAAAAATAATTTAGGGCAAAAAGCCCTAAATTTAAAGGATGAAACATGAATATGATCAACATAAATTTCGGTCTGTTGTTTGTCAGGTTAGGGCTTGGAGTTTGTCTTTTAATGCATGGAATTTTTAAGCTCACTCACGGCATAGACGGCGTAAAATCGATGCTGGTAGCCAGAGGAATTCCGGATCTGGTGGCTTACGGCGCATACGTAGGCGAGGTGCTGGCGCCCGCGATGATAATCATAGGCGTATTTTGCCGCATAGGCGCTCTGCTTGTGATCGCAAACGTGCTCATGATAATATACGTCCTACATACTCCGTTGGGTGCGCTTACCGGAGTGGGCGGATTTGAGCTGGAAATCGTATATCTGTATCTTTCTGCTGCGATTTGCTTAGTGATCTGCGGCGGCGGAGAGTTTGTGCTGATTAGAGATTAAAATTTAGTTAAATTTACGTTTCTGTAAGTTTAAACAAAGTATAATCCAAATCTTTTTGAATAAATTTTTGTGAAAGGAAAGATGTGCCAACCATAAATCAATTGGTCAGAAAAGAGCGCAAGAAAGTGACTTTTAAGTCAAAATCTCCAGCGCTAAAAGAGTGTCCTCAAAGAAGAGGAGTTTGCACTAGGGTTTATACTACAACTCCTAAAAAACCAAACTCAGCTCTGAGG
>NZ_CALIMQ010000192.1 GCF_938045535.1 uncultured Campylobacter sp.
TTTAGCGAAATTTAGCATCGTTGATTGCTAAATAGATGAAATTTTACGCAAAAGACGCATGAAATTTTAAAATTTGATTGAGTTATTGCGCCGTGGCATCATAAAAGCGGCGGTCAAATTTAACTTTTCCTAGTACGCGCGATACATACAAAACGAGGCTTACGAGCTACAAACTCGGGCGACGCCGCAGAGTTTTGGCGCTACAAAATTTAAAACTCCCGCGTTATGAGATTTTAAAATTTTATGATTTGAAATTTTGCCGTCGCGCCGTCGCTGGCGGCGAACGCACTCTCGTTCTTAGGCGTTACGACTTGGGCAACAAAGCCTTTTATGCTGTACGCATTTTACTGCTTCACGTGCCTAGCCTCGCAAATCGCGACAGACCCTGCCGCCGCTCTACGTAGGGTTTACGGATTGTGCTGTGCCCTACTTCGCGTGAGTCCTTCTCAAGCATTTCGGCGCAAAGCATGCATGGCTACTTCGCGCCGAAATTTCGCAGGCGCTAAATTTAAGCCCCGATTGTTTCGCTCGCAATCATTCCAAAAACCATACAATCAAGGATCGCGTAGGTTCCGAGCCTGCTTGCGCCGTGCACGCCGCCGGTTACCTCGCCCGCAGCCCAAAGCCCCGGGATCGGCTCGTGAGTAAGGCTAGAGATGACTTGAGCTTTGGTGTTGATCTCAAGTCCGCCCATCGTGTGATGCACTTTCGGCATCGTGCGGCTTGCGTAAAACGGCGGCTTGGAAACGTCGATACCATCCAGCTTATCGACTACTTTGCCGAATTCGGGGTCTTTGCCCGCTTTGACGTAAGAGTTATAATCCGCGACGGTCTTTAAAAACGGCTCCAGCGGCAGATTGTAAGCCTTCGCAAGCTCCTCTAGCGTGTCAAATTTCTTCACGACGCCCGCTTCCAGCGGCCTTGATGTATAGACCGGGTTACGCGCGGCGACGGCTTGAGAGTCGCAGACGTTTACCGGATAGTTGTCGTTTTTCTCGCTCTCGCCGATAACCTTAAAACAAGCATCCGCCTTAATCTTGCGCCCTGCGTGCTCGTCCATAAAGCGTTTACCCGTCTTTGGATCGACGGTTAGACCGTAGGTGTTGCAGCAGTGATTGGTGAAATTTACTGCGGCGCCGAAGCCCTTTTCGTCGGGCGAGCAATACGGAAGGAACTGAATCCACGACGTAAGAAGGGTAAATGCGCCGATTCTATTTGCCGCTAGCATCGCTCCTGCCGAGCTTCCCGGATGGTTGGTGCTGTCTATGCTAGGCACTACGCGCGGATCTTGGATCTGGCGGTACCATAGATCGCGTCCGTATCCGCCCGAGGCTAGCAAAACGCCGTCTTTAGCTTTATAGCTCTTTTTCTCACCGTTTTTATTTTCCAGATCGTCGCTAAAGAGCTTCGGATCAAATTTATACTCCTCGCGCGCTTCTACGCCCACGACGCGGCCGCTGTCATCCACGATGAAATCGTCAAATTTCGTGCGAGTTTTGATCGTGACGTTAGGATCGTTTTGAAGTTTACCCATCATCGGCTGGATGTAGCCAGAGCCCGAGCCGTTGGTCGATTGCAAGCTTCTTGCGACGCTGTGGGCGCTTTCAAAGATCAACTTATCGCTAAACTCCGCTCCGCAGCTAGTTAAAAGATCCACGGCGTCGTTTGCGCGATCAAACATCATGCCCAAAAGATCGGTATGATTGAGCCCGAGCCCGTCTTTTACGGCATCGGCGATAAAAAGCTCCTTGCTGTCTTTAATGCCCTGCGCTACTTGAAATTTATTCATCGGAGCGGCCATATTTCCGCCGTTGATGACGGAATTTCCGCCCGCGCGACCCATCTTTTCAAGCACTAGCACCTTTTTGCCGCGTCCGCTGGCTTTAATCGCCGCGGCAAGCCCCGCAAAACCGGTGCCGATGATGACGATGTCGTATTCCTCGTCAAATTTGACATCCTTGGCGTTTTGTGCCGCAGTCGCGCTACTAGCTCCCAGCGCAAGTGCTCCGGCGCCAACCGCGCTAATCTTTAAAAAACTACGTCTTGATACGTCTTGCATTTGCAACTCCTTTAATTGAAAGTGTATATTTATTAAAGGTAAGTCAAATAGAATGACGCTATGAATGGATAGTAAAAAGCTATGAAATTTAGGGATTAATATAAAATTTTGAAATTTAGCAGGCGAGATTTAAAATTTTAAAATTTACAATGTCGCTCGTTTGTGAAATATTCGCTTCAAATAAAAATCTCGGCGCGAAAATCGCAATTAATGCAAAATTCGCGCCGAGCCTTAAAATCGCTACGCTTTAGCGAGCGACTTTAAATTTAAGCGT
>NZ_CALIMQ010000193.1 GCF_938045535.1 uncultured Campylobacter sp.
CGAGCCTTGAAATATCGTAGCGATAGAATTTTAAAATTTGCCGCCGCATCGCTTTAAAAATCTTGCTTGAAAATTTTAATTACGCAGTGTAAAATTTTTCATTTCTGCCGCGACGCTGCGTTTTTCTATAAAAATTTTGCTCTTTTGCTCTGGTGCTGTGTTTTCGTCGTAGAATTTCGCGACTTTTTTGACGCGGCATTCTTAACGCGCAATCCTCGCTATTTTGCTTGTTAAATTTAAGTGATAAATCCCACGATGTTAAATTTGCACGACATAAGGCTCTTGTCGCTCCACGCCACTTTGAAGCGAAATGAGATAAATTCTACGTGGCGCAAAAGGCGTCCGATTAGGCCTTGCGGCGTCCTTGCATACTGCGCAAAAGCGCGATCTCCTCCGCCCAGAGGCCCTCGTCGATCGTTTCTAAAATCAGCGGGATCTCGTCGATGTTCGGGTCGTTCATGATGTTTTCAAACGCCGCTAGCCCCAAAAATCCGCGCCCGAGGCTCTCGTGCCGATCCTTACGCACGCCAAGCTCGTTTTTCGTGTCGTTTAGGTGCATGCCGCTTAAAAATTTATAGCCGATCGCGCGGTCAAACTCGCTCATCGTGCGTTCGTAGGCCTGCGGGCTGCGCAGATCGTATCCTGCGGCGAACGCGTGACAGGTGTCGATACAGACGCCGATGCGATCTTTGTTTGAAATTTTATCGATCACGTAAGCAAGCTGAGCGAAATCATAGCCGAGATTGGAGCCCTGGCCGGCGGTATTTTCAAGCACGAGCTTGACGCCACTAGTGTTTGCGATGGCGAAATTTAGCGACTCTGCGATATTATCCAGACACTCTTGAGCTGAAATTTCATTTAGATGCGAGCCGGGATGAAAATTTAGCAGCTTAAGCCCGAGCGCCTCGCAGCGGCGGATCTCGCCCACGAAGGCGTTTAGGGACTTCTCGCGCTCCGCCTCGCGCGGATGGCCCAAATTTATGAGGTAGCTGTCGTGCACCAAGACATGCTCCGCGCGGATGCCGCTTTGCTTCAGCGCGTCCTTAAACGCGACGATCTCCTCCGCGCTAAGCGGCGGCGCATCCCATCTGCGCTGATTTTTGACGAACATCGCAAACGCGTCCGCCCCGATCTTTGCAGCGTTTAACGGTGCGTTGAAAACCCCACCGCCAGCGCTTACGTGCGCTCCGATCCGCTTCATTTTACCTCCTGAATTTTATTTTGCGCCGCGTGCGGCGAAATTTCATAAACCCGAGCTGCGCGCGGATTTTTTAAATTTAAATGCGCGCTTTTTCTTTCGCACATACGCGCTGCTTAGTAAATTTCGCCGCGAAGAGCCGGCGCAGAGCGTCAATAAAACCGCGCCGTTTGCAAAGCTTGAGCGACTATCCCGCCCAGTAATGGAATTTTGACCGCTCGCGCCGTGTTTTGTGCGGCTGCTAGAGAGCAGTATTCCCGCGCGTTTATAAACGCGCGCCGCGCGAAATTTTACTCGTTCGCGATTTGCTCGCGCCGCCCTGCGGAGTAGTATTTCACGTGCTACGAATACTCGCCGCGCAAAATTTACTGCAGCTCGCGGATTTTGATCTTTACACCGCGTTTTGCGTCGGCGAAGCTTATGGATCTTCCGCCGCCGTCCTTGTCGCGGCAAACCTTATAATCGATAGAGCCAGCTTGCAGGCTTTGCGCTAGGCAACGGCGCTCGCCCGCGTCGCTGCCGCCAAAGATCGGCTTGCCGTCTAGGATTTGGCCGAGAAGCCCGCGGTAGTGCTCGGCGCCGAAGAATTTTTTATTGAAAACGAGCTCGTCGTCGCACGCGCCGTTCATGCAAATTTTATCGCCTTTTAAAACCAGGCTCAGCACGCTGATGCCGCTTGCGTAAATTTGAACCTCGGTTTGGTTTTTAAATTTACGCATAAAGCCCGCGTCGCTGGTGCGAGTAAGCGGCGAAATGACGGTGAAATTTACAGCTTGCGTAGAAGCGGGCTTGAGCGCGGTGGTAGCGCAGCCTGCGAGCAGAAGCGAAAGAGCAAGCGGCGCCAGAAAAGAGCATTTCATAAATAATCCTTAATTTAAGTTGGGTTTAAGTGCGTCTTGAGTAGAATACCGCCTTTAATCTTAATACCAGATTAAGTGGCCCCTTCGTCTAACGGTTAGGACATCGCCCTTTCACGGCGGTAAAACGAGTTCGAATCTCGTAGGGGTCGCCACTTCTAGTTTTAAAATTTTTTGACGCAAATCTTAGTTTTTAAAATTCTGAAATTATGCGCTTTTGCTGCTTCCTGCGCTACAAAATTCCAAGACTGCAATAAAAATTCTACCTGATAATTTTAAAATTTAGCCCTGCCGAATTTACGTAATAAATTTTATGCGGACATATGAAACTTAATAAAATAAAACTCGCGAATTTAGCTCTTTCTAAAAAAAATTCGCTAAATTTATCGAATGCAAAATTTTAAAGAATACGTAAATGAAATTCTAAAAAATCATCCTGGCGAGCGCGTCACGAGCTTTAGTTTCGAGGGTGAGAAATACTGGCTTAAGCAGCCGGAGTTGCGCATCCGCGGCGGATTGCTTACAAAAATATTCAAAGCAAATCCGAAAGCCGCTTTCGATTACGAAGCGCTAAAATGCGAGAGCCTGTACGCAGCCGGCGCGCCTGTGCCGCAGCTGGTGCTGCGAGACGAGAACTTTTTCGTACTCAAAGACGGCGGCACGCCGGTGGACGAGGTGCTAAAAAGCTCGGATGAGGCATCTTGTGTGGCGCTCATTCAGGGCTACGCTGCGGCGTTAGCACAGCTGCATTCGCGCGGCTTCATACACGGCAGACCCGCGCTGCGCGACGTTTTAGTAAAAAACGGCGAGATGAAATTTATAGATTTTGAAAATCGCGGCGAGCGCGGTGATCTGCAAAAAGCCAAAATGCGAGATTTTTTGCTGTTTGTCTATGATCTTTGTCGCGAAGGGCTGAACGAAGGTTTGGTGCGTGCAGGCATTCGCACCTATGCCTCAAGCGGCGGGCAGGACGTAGTGCAAAGTGCGTGGGCTACGGTACTTGCGCTACGTCCGATATATTTTATCGCTAGGCTTTTGCCGCAAAAATTTAAAGATCTAAACGCGCTCGTGCGCACGTTTGAGCTCTGCCTAAAAATAATTGAGAAAAACGATGGTTAAACAAAGTAAATTTGCTAAATTTAAGCTGATAATTATACTCGCCTATATGTCAGCTCTGGCGCCCTTGTCTACCGATATGTATCTGCCCGCGCTGGAAAAGGTAAAGGCGAGCTTTGCTACGAGCGAGTTTTACACTCAGCTATCGGTTGCGAGCTTTTTCATCGCTTTTGCGCTAGGACAGCTCGTTTATGGGCCGCTAAGCGATAAATTCGGCCGTAAAAAGCCGCTATACGCGGGCGTTTTGCTTTTCATATGTGCGTCGCTTGCCTGCGTGAGCTTTGATAGCGTTTATGCGTTTATATTTTTTAGGTTTTTGCAAGCTTTGGGCGGGTGTGCGGGAGTGGTGCTTGCGAGAGCTGTAATTAACGATAAATTTGAGTTGCACGAGGCTGCGGCGATGTTTGCGCTGATGATGGTCGTGGGCTCGCTAGCACCGATGCTAGCACCAACTCTAGGCGGATTTGTTCTAGATTTTTTCTCGTGGCAAGCGATTTTTGCGATTTTGTTCGCTCTTGGAATTTTGCTTTTTGCATTTATATTTTTCGGACTTGACGAGAGCGCGCAGATAGATGGAACTGCTATTCTTAGCGTAAAAGGCGTGCTTGGCGAATACGGCATAATCTTACGAAATAAAGAATTTATGCGCTATACGTTAGGATTTGCAGTTGCGATGAGCGCGCTTTTTGCTTATATCACGGGCTCTAGCTTTATATTTTTGGGCTATTACGGGTTGGGTGAGCATGCCTTTGGCGTAATATTTGGCATCAACGCTCTTGGAATGACCCTCGTTTCGGCACTAAATGCCAAGCTCGTGCAAAATCGCGAACCCACAGCTTTATTAAATTTCGGCCTAATAGCGATGCTTGTGACGAGCCTGATTTTGCTCGCATGCTCTATGCTTAACCTTCCCTTCATCTGCTTTGAGCTATCGCTTTTCGTGCTGCTCTCATCTCTTGGCTTTGTTGCTCCTAACGCCACGACGCTTGCGATGGCGCTGTATAAGAACGGCAACTCTGGCGCAGCTTCGGCGGTACTGGGGACTGCGCAGTTTGCCATCGCCGGGGCCATTTCGTTTATCGTAGGTGCAGTGGGAGCGAATAAGCCGTTTTTGCTCGCAAGTGTGATGGCGATTTGTGCTCTTTGCGCAAACGCCGTGTATTTTTTATTGCGAAAAAAGAATCAAAAATTTTAATTTTAATATTTTTTAAATTTATCGTTAAGGATTGATTGGCTAAAATTAGCTTTCGTTCTTTCAGCGTAAGAAAGACAATTCGGTAAAAAGGAAACAAGCCAATGAGCGATATTATCGCATATAAACTTAACGGTGAAATTTACGATACTCAAAGTATCGGCGAGCACGCAAGCGAGGCGCAGCCGATATATTTCGATAACTCCGAGGACGCGCTAAAGGTGATCCGCCACTCCTGTGCGCATCTTTTGGCGCAGGCGGTGCGCGAGCTATACCCGAGCGCTAAATTTTTCGTGGGACCCGCGATCGAGGATGGGTTTTACTACGACATCCGCGTCAGCAAAGATAACGGCGAGAAGCTCGGCGAAGAGGATCTAAAGACGATCGAAAAAAAGATGCGTGCGCTCGCCGAGGCAAATTTAGAGATTAAAAAGATAGCTTCCACCAAAGAGGCGGTCGCGAAAAAATATGCAAACGACGATCTTAAGCAGGAAGTTTTAAAGCGCATTCCGGATGGCCCGGTTAGCTTATACGCGCAGGGCGAGTTTGAGGATATCTGCCGCGGCCCGCATGTGCAAAATACGAAATTTTTGAAAAATTTTGCTCTTACGCGCATCGCGGGGGCGTATCTCGGCGGCGACGAGAAGCGCGAGATGCTAACTCGCATCTACGGCGTCGTATTTGCCGATAAAGATAGCCTTAAAAAGCACCTTACGATGCTAGAAGAAGCTAAGAAGCGCGATCACCGAAAGCTCGGAGCCGAGATGAAATTTTTCACCTTTGACGAGCAGATCGGCGCAGGACTTCCGATCTGGCTTCCTGCGGGCACGAGGATGCGTATAAAGCTCGAGGAGCGCCTTTATAGGCAGCTTCGCAAGCGCGGCTACGAGCCGGTGCGCGGCCCTGAAATTTTAAAATCCGACGCGTGGAAGATCAGCGGGCATTACAGCAACTACAAAGAAAATATGTATTTTACGACGATCGAGGAGCAAGAATACGGCATCAAGCCGATGAACTGCGTCGGTCACATCAAGGTTTATCAAAGCGAGATCCGTTCATATCGCGATCTGCCGCTTAAATTTTGCGAGTACGGCGTCGTGCACCGCCACGAAAAAAGCGGTGTCTTGCACGGACTTTTCCGCGTGCGCGAGTTTACGCAGGACGACGCGCATCTGTTTGTGATGCCGAGTCAGATCAAAGAAAACGTCTATGAAATTTTAGATTTCGTTGAACTCTTGATGAAGGCTTTCGGATTTGAATACGAGCTTGAGATTTCGACCAAACCGCAAAAGGCGGTCGGCGACGACGAGGTTTGGGATATCGCGACGAAGGCTTTAAAAGACGCGCTTGACGAAAAGGGCTTAAAGTACGGCTTAGAGGAGGGCGGCGGCGCTTTTTACGGACCTAAGATCGATATCAAAATCACCGACGCGCTCGGCCGAAAATGGCAGTGCGGCACGGTTCAGGTCGATTTTAACCTGCCTGCACGCTTCGAGCTTGGCTACATCGACGAAAATAATGAAAAAAAGCAGCCTGTGATGCTGCATCGCGCAATTTTGGGAAGCTTCGAGCGCTTCGTGGGGATTTTGCTCGAGCATACCGCGGGCGAGCTTCCGTTTTGGATCTGTCCTACGCAGGTATCGATCGTGCCGATCGGCGAGGCGCACGCAGACTACGCGAAAGAAATTTTAAATTTGCTGTGCGAGGCAGGCATTGACGGTGAAATTTTAGATAAAAACGAGACGTTAAATAAACGAATCAGAACGGCTGAAAAGCAGAAGGTGCCGCTCATCATCGTCCTAGGCGATAATGAAGTTTCGGCTCGCAGCGTGGCCTTGCGCGATCGCAGGGCGCGTGAACAGCGAAATTTAAGACTGGACGAGTTTTTAAATTTCGTAAAAGCTAAATTAAACGAGGTGAATTTTTGAGCAGAGGCAAAGAGGTTTTTCTAAACGAGGACATTCCGGCTAGCGAAGTCAGGTGCATAGGCGATAACGGCGAGGTTTACGGCATAATTTCAAAGGCGCAGGCGCTGCAAATTGCCGAGCGAGAGGGCGTGGATCTGGTTTTGATAGCGCCCGATGCAAAGCCGCCCGTTTGCAAGGTCATGAACTACAGCAAATTTCGCTATCAGCAGGAAAAAAAGCTCAAAGAGGCGAAAAAAAAGCAAAAAATCATCGAGGTCAAAGAGATCAAGCTG
>NZ_CALIMQ010000194.1 GCF_938045535.1 uncultured Campylobacter sp.
CTATTATCAATGGCGAATCTACCGTTATGCGTATCCTCGATAAATCCAAGGTTATCATAAGTCTGGAAAAGCTCGGTATGCACCCTGATAGCTTTAAGAAATTTAATAACGCTATGAAGGCTCCATATGGTATTATCTTGGTTACCGGACCTACGGGAAGCGGTAAGTCTACGACGCTATATGCAGCGCTAAACGATATTAAAAATATCGATACTAAGGTTATTACCGTAGAAGATCCAGTCGAGTATCAAGTAAATTTAATCCAACAAGTTCAAGTTAACGAAAAAGCAGGTCTTACCTTTGCTTCAGCATTGCGCTCGATCTTAAGACAAGACCCCGACATCATAATGATCGGTGAGATCCGTGATCAAGAGACCCTTAGGATCGCGATCCAGGCTGCTCTTACTGGACACTTGGTTTTCTCAACCCTACACACCAACGACGCCGTTAGTGCGATCCCGCGAATAGTGGATATGGGTATAGAGGCCTACCTCATAAGTGGTGCGCTCATTGCAGTAGAGGCACAGCGTCTCGTGCGAAAGCTTTGCCCGCACTGCAAGCAGCCTACGAATCTGCCTAAATCGATGCTTGATCAGCTGAAGGAATTTTTGCCTGAAAAATACACATTTTTTAAGGCCGTAGGTTGCGATCAATGTGGTCAGACGGGCTACATGGGGCGTGAGATGATTAGTGAAATTTTACCTATTACCGATAAAATGCAGAGCTTGATCGCTAACGGTGGCTCAAAGGACGATATGAGAGCCTTAGCGAAGGAGGAGGGTTTTATAGATATGTTTGAAGATGGTGTTATACGTGCTGCGCGCGGAGTAACTAGTATAGAAGAAATTTATAGGGTGGCTAAACAATGAAAAAGCAATTAGAAGTTGAATACAACGCCAAGGGCGCAAGAAGAAAGATGTTTTTGCAAGCTAACGATAAGGTGCAAGCAAACAATCTCATGAAGCAGCGCGTAGGCGGGACGATCGTAAAAAGAGGTGAAACCCAGGTTGTAGCCAATACGGGCGGCGATTTTAAGGCGCAGGTTTCGCGCATGCTAGGTGGTAGCGGAAGAGTTAGAACGTTGCCGTTAGTAGCGTCGATCCGCCAGCTTTCGGTTATGACAAATGCGGGAATTTCAATCCACGACTCGATCAAAGAGGTCGCAAGGGCGGCAGAGGATAAGACGCTAAAAGAGATTTTTAGTGCTATGAACGACGATCTTAACGCAGGTCTTAGTCTTACCGAATCTTCGGAGAAATTTAGAGGACAGCTCGGTGATGTCGTTGTTGCGATGGTAAGTCTGGGCGAAGCAACCGGTAATATGGCAGAGTCTCTAGCCAAGCTTGCCGCTATGCTTCAAGAGCTTTGGGAAAACCAGCGTAAATTTAAAAAGGCGATGCGTTATCCGATGATCCTTATGATCGTTATGGCGATTGCATTTTCGGTTTTAATGATGTATGTCGTGCCGAAATTCCGCGAGATTTTTGAGGATTTGGGCGCGGATTTGCCACTACCTACTAGAATTCTACTTGGTATCGAAAGCACGCTTAATAATTATGGAATTTTTGTTTTAGCGGGCATCATAGGCACTATCATAGCTCTTAGATGGGCATATCGCAATAATCCCGAGTTTAAAAAGGGCTTTGACAAGACGATTTTAAAGGTCTATCTATTTGGTAAGATCATATTTTTCTCTACGATGTCGCGATTTATGCTTATTTTTACAGAGCTTGTGCGAGCGGGTATTCCTATTGCAGATGCGCTGGATACATCTGTTTTAATGGTGGATAATCATACTTTAAAAGAGAAACTCTCTACCGTTAAAATCGCCGTGCAGCAGGGCGTGAGCCTAACCGAGGCGTTTAACAATACAGGGCTTTATGAGAGTATGCTTATTCAGATGATCAGCGCGGGCGAGCAGGCCGGTAACCTCGATAAGATGCTCGGCAACGTCACGGATTATTATAAAGAGAAATTTGATGATATCATCGATAATATCTCAAGCTACGTAGAGCCGATCATGCTATTTTTTATGGCGGGCATGGTTCTTCTTTTGGCTCTGGGTATCTTCATGCCTATGTGGGATCTGGGCAAAGCCGTCAAAAACTAACCCCTTTAATTCCGCGCCTGCGAGGGCGCGGAATTTTATCAAAGCATTAAAATTTCGTCTTTCAAATAAAATTTTAACCTTCGTTTGGCTAAAATACCGCTTTAAATTTAAGGATCAATCATAGTTAAAGAAATATATTTTATCGTCGTATCGGCCGTCATAATATTTTTTGGACTTGCTACTATTGCGCCCGATT
>NZ_CALIMQ010000195.1 GCF_938045535.1 uncultured Campylobacter sp.
AAATATTTCTTGCTAGATGATCTTTATAGCTTATTTTAGGCGGGCATAGCGGTACGGCTCGCCCGTGTTTGTTTTCGTAGGCATAGCTGTGTGCTCTCGCCAGGTAAAATTTAAAAGGCTCGCATAGCCTTGCTATTTTGTCCGACTTTGCGAGCTTGGGTTTGGATTGTAAAATTTTACTAACGCGCCGTTGCAGAATTTATAAAATTCCATAGAATTTCGCAGCGGCGTGCTATTTTTTTTTACGCGGCGCTAATAGACGCACAGAATTTATAGCTAAGCACTAAAATTTAATGAAAGCAGGCGGAGCTTGGTGCAAGGCAGCAAAATTTAAAAAGCCTCTATCATTATGCTTAGAAATTTTAGTTGCGAAATTTTATTGCTAAACTCGCAATTTAGGGAATAGTTTCGGTTCTAGTAAAATGAAATTTTAAGAAAATTTACATTACAATTACGAAAAATTTAAAATTCAAGGAGGAAATTATGAAAAAGTCATTTTTTCTTATTCTATTGTCGGCGATCTTTGTTTTTGCGAATTCCTTAAGCGAAATAAAGCAAAGTAAGGTTATCAGAGTGGGCGTTTATGAAAACGAGCCGCCTTTTAGCAAGTCGAGCGAGAAAGGCTTTGAAGGTTTCGAAGTCGAGCTTGCCAACGCGCTAGCTGGTAAAATTTTCGGCAACAGCGGCGGTCGTATCGAGCTCATACCGGTAACAAACGAAGTGCGCTTCCCGATGCTTCAAAACAACCAAGCCGATATGATAATCGCGGCTGCAAGTATCACCGAAGAGCGTAAAGGCAGCGTCGATTTTTCGATGCCGTATTTTACGGTAAATTTGGGAATTTTAACGAAAAAAGACTCAAATATTCACAAAATAGGCGATTTGATGGGTAAAAAGATCGGCGTCATCCGCAAGACCACCGGCGAGGCGTATATCAAAAAGGACGGCGGTTATAATGTTTCTTATTGCAACGATTCGGTCGATTGCTACAGGAGATTAAAAAGTGGCGAGATTGACGGATATTGTAACAACAACCTTTTTGTAATGGTCTATCCGATCGTAGATCCTGCAGTCGAAGTCAATATAAAAAATTTAGGCGAGAACGTATTCTTGGGCGTCGCAGTACAAAAGGGCAACGCAGAGCTGCTAGAAGCGATCAATAAAGGCTTGATCGCGCTTAGCAAAGAGGGCTTTTTCAAAAAGGCTTATGAGGATACTTTCGAATCCTTTTATAAAGGTACTGTCGATAAAAAATATTTCTTACTCGACGATCTTTACAGCTTTTTTTAATAAAAAAGGAATTTGAAATGAAAAAATCACTGTTTTTAATTCTTTTATCTTGCATCTTTGCGCTTGCGAATTCTTTAAGCCAAATAAAGCAGAGTAAAGTCATTCGTATCGCCGTTTATGAAAATGAACCTCCGTTTAGTAGAGTTACGGATAACGGCTTTGAGGGCTTTGACGTAGAGCTTGCTAATGCAATCGGAGGCAAAATTTTAGGCGATACCGGCGGCAGGATCGAGCTCATACCGGTATCAGCGCAAGCTCGCTTTCCGTCCATTCAAAATAATCAGGCGGATATGCTTATCGCGGCTGCAAGCGTTACTGAGGAGAGAAAGAAAAATTATGAAAAATAAAGGAAATGATGAAAAATGGAACAAGTATATTATTTGTATCACATTCAATTGAGCAGGTGGAAAAATTATGTGATCGAGTTGCTTGGTTGGAAAAAGGAAAGTTGAAAATGGTTGGAGATACTAAGAAGGTTTGTGAAGCATATAAAAATAGTTAGGTAAAATATATAATAAATAAAAAAATTAGAAAGGAGAAAAGTAGTAGTTTTCAACTATGAAATTAAGTAGAAATGAGATACGATTATTTAGTAGTAGGAGCAGGGCCTTTTGGGGCAACATTTGCTTATGAAGCAAATAAAAGAAGGAAAAAAGTTTTAGTGATTGACAAAAGAGATCATGTTGGTGGAAATATGTATTGTGAAAATATTGAAGGAATAAATGTTCACAAATATGGAGCACATATTTTTCATACTAGTAATAAAAAAGTATGGGATTATGTAAATCAATTTTGTACATTTAATAATTATATAAATTCACCAATAGCAAATTATAAAGGTGAAATATACAATTTACCATTCAATATGAATACTTTTAATAAATTGTGGGGAGTTGTGACTCCGGCAGAAGCTAAAACTAAAATTGATGAACAAATAAAAGAATCTGGAATTACAGAACCTAAAAACTTAGAAGAACAAGCAATTTCTTTGGTAGGAAAAGATATTTATGAAAAATTGATAAAAGGTTATACTGAAAAACAATGGGGAAGAAGTACAACAGAGTTACCAGCATTTATTATTAAGAGATTGCCTGTAAGATATACTTATGATAATAACTATTTTAATGATAAATATCAAGGAATTCCTGAAGGCGGATACAATGTAATTTTTGATAAATTATTAGAAGGAATCGATGTAGAATTGAATGTTGATTTCTTTGGAAAAAAAGAAGAATTATTGGCTAAAGCTGATAAAGTAGTATTTACAGGTATGATAGATCAATATTTTGATTATAAATTTGGTGTTTTAGAATACAGAAGTTTAAGATTTGAACACGAAACATTAGATGAAGAAAATCACCAAGGGAATGCAGTAGTAAACTGCAATGAAAGAGAAGTACCTTATACAAG
>NZ_CALIMQ010000196.1 GCF_938045535.1 uncultured Campylobacter sp.
AAAAGCTCCTTGCTTAGCGCGCTGCCGACGCCTCTTGCGTATTCGCACGTGCTCATAAATGCCATCATATCTTTTGGGTTTATTATCATCGCGAAGATGTCCGTAAAGGCCTTGATCTCGCGGCTTTCAAAAAAGCTCACGCCGCCTTTTCGCTTCGCGCCGATGCCGAGCTCCTTAAGCGCGACTTCTACGCCGTCGGCGCTGGAGTTATTGCGAAAGATGACGGCGATCTTTTCGCGCGGAGTACCGCTTTGCGCGATCTGCGCGGCTACGTGGGCGTATTGCGCTGCCGTATCGTCGTAAACATGCAGCCTAGGCGCGCTAAATTTCCCCTCGCGGCCTACGATCAGCTTCTTTTCGTAAAGGCGCGGATTATTCGCGATGACGCGGTTTGCAAGCGCCAAAATCGCCGAGCTTGAGCGGTAGTTGATATTCAGCGCGTAAATTTTAGCGTCCGCAAAGCGCTTGCCGAAGCTGCCGATGATGTCGATGTTTGCGCCGTTGAAGGCATAAATGCTCTGATCGAAATCGCCGACGCAAAAAAGGCTTTTCGTCGCAAAGGCATCGATGAGGCTTCCTTGCAGCGAGTTCGTGTCCTGATACTCGTCCACTAAAATTTCATCAAACCGCAGCGGCGCGCCCTTTCGCAGCTCATGGCGCATTTTTAGCAAAACGTCGTTGAAATCGGCGTAGTTAAATTTCGCCTTTTCCTCCTCGAACTCGCGCAAAATATCTGCATAAATTTCGGCAAATTCCGCCTGATCCTCGTAGTTTTTGCTAAACCACGTCGCAAAATCCGCGCTCATCTCCTTGTTTTGATACAGCGAGTATACGTCGTACAAATACGCCCCGCCGTATGGGCGCGCGTCGCTTACGTGATAAAATTTGCGCTTTTCTACAAGGCTTTTTAGCAGCGTCTTTAGCTCAGCGGGCTGCTTTAAAATCACGCCTTTGCCGAGCTCGCGAAGTAGGGCGTAGGATACGGCGTGGAAGGTGCCCGCGACGATTGCGGAGGTGATTTTTTTATCAAAATGCCGCTGCAGCCTCGCTATCATCTCGCTTGCGGCCTTGTTCGTAAAAGTAAGAAGTAAAATTTTTCTAGGGCTCGTGCCGAGATTTAGCAGATGAGCGATCCGCGCGACGATGGTGCTGGTTTTGCCCGTGCCTGCGCTTGCGATTATTAGATTGTGCCCTGAAGGGGCGGTTGCTGCGGCGTATTGTTCGGTGTTTAGCTTAGCTAGAGCGTCCAAGATTATTCCTTTGCAAAAAGGCGCCATTATAGCCTAAAATCATTAAAATTCTTTGATATAATTGCGCGATGAAATTTCTAAAATTTACGTTAAAAATCGCGCTATTTTGCGCATTTGCATTCACTCTGTTTTTGATCCTAGACGCGCTTTATCCGCTAAATTTGGATATGCTAAACAAGCAGAAGAGTAGAATTTTATATGACCGAAACGGCGAAATTTTAAATATGCAGATCAGCGATGATCAAATTTGGCGCTTCTACGCGAGCGCGGACGAGATACCGCCGCGGCTGAAACAAAGCGCGATCTACTTCGAGGATCGCTATTTTTACTACCATTTCGGCGTCAATCCCGCCTCGATCCTGCGCGCAGCTACGTATAATTTTACGCCAAATTTTACTAAAAAAAGCGAGGGTAACGTCGAGCGCGTCGGAGCCTCGACGATTACGATGCAGGTCGCGCGTATGATGCGCCCCAAACAGCGCAGCTACAAGAACAAAATCATCGAAATTTTCAACGCCTTTCAGCTGGAGTGGCACTTCAGCAAGGATGAAATTTTAGGAATGTATTTTAACCTCGCCCCATACGGCGGCAACATCGAGGGGGTCAAGACCGCGGCGTATTTTTACTTCAAAAAGGATCTACGCGAGCTTAGCAACGCTCAAATCGCGCTTCTTAGCGTGATCCCAAAAAACCCGAACAAAAACCGCCTGGATCGCAGATCAAACATCAACGCGCTTAAAAACCGCCTAATTTCGCAGCTGCGAGAGGGCGGTGTGATCTCGCAGAGCGAGTATGAGCGCGCCATCGCGGAGCCGTTTTCGCCCAGACGCTACGCAGCGCCCAATTACGCGCCGCATTACGCGCTGCTAGCGTTTAGCAATTATAAAATGCAAAATTTTACCGCCAAAGATGATGCAAATTTCACTCAAAATTTAGAGCAGGGCCGAGCGCCCGGCGCGACGACAAAGCAAGAAAACCCATCTGCGTACCGAGCCATGGCGATAGCAGAGTCAAATTTTTCGGACGTGGCGAGTGCCGAATTAAGCTTTATGGCTGCGACAAGGGGTGGGTCAAATTTATCAAATGCCGCAAACGCGCAGGCGGGAGTGGATTCGAAAGAAATGAATTCCAAAGAGGCGGATTTTAAAACAGATGCGCCGGAGAGTTTAAATTTAAGCGAACGAATGAGCTTAAATTTAAACGAGCGCGAAGGCACAAAATCGCAGACAGGCGTAAAACCAAATGAACAAAAGAGCACAAATTTAGATGAGCGGCGAGATTTAATTAACGTCGGGCATTCGCCGCAAAGTCTAAATTTAAACGAGCAACGAGGTGCTATGCGTTTGCCGCAGAATTTTAGCGTGGATACAAATTTGGATAAAGGGCAAACCGAGTATTCGCCGCAAAATCCGAGTGCGGATATAAATTTAAACAAGCGGCAGAATGTCGTCGGTACCGCGCATCCGCATCAAAACTCGCAAAATCCGCAAAATCTAAATTTAAATAGTCGGCAAGATACCGCGCATTTGCCGCAAAATCCGCAGGCAGATGCAAGCTCTAGCGAGCGGTCGAGCGTAAATTTTGATCCGCAGACAAATTCCGCTTCAGGCGCTAGGACGCAAACAGATTCCCCTTTGGACGCTAAAATGCAGATGGCTTCTGCTGCAAGCGCCGAATCGCAGGCAAATTCCGCTCCCAACGCCAAGGTGTCGCAAAATTTCGCTTTAGCCGCCCAGGCGCAGATAAATTCCGATCTAAACGCCAAATCGCGGGGAAATTTCGTAAATTCCGAAGCGAAAACGCAGTCCAAGGAGCAAACTACGCTAGCGCAGGAGCTTACGCGTCTAAACGAGGGTAAAATTTATTCAAGCTTGGATCTGAAAACACAGATCGCGCTTGAGGGCTTTTTGAAAAGCGAGATCCTCTCTCTACGCGATAAGGGCGTTAGAAACGGTGCTGCAGTGTTGATCGACAACGAAAGTATGAGGGTGATCGCCTATGTAGGCAGCCACGATTTTAGCGCTAATGAGGGGCAAAACGACGGCGTTCGTTCGCAAAAAAACGTGGGCTCGACGCTCAAGCCCTTCATCTACGCAAAGGCCCTTGAGCACGGGCTCATCACCCCTTCAAAAAAGCTGATCGACGCACCGATAATCTTCGCGGGCTACGTGCCGCGTAACTACAATCAGGGCTTTATGGGCGCGGTGAGTGCGACTGACGCGCTAAGTCTGAGCCTGAATATCCCTGCGGTGAAGCTAAATTTGATGCTTGAGGGCGACGGGCTGTATGAGATGCTATCAAATGTGCATTTGGCGGAGTTTAGAAAGGATTATTACGGCGCAGGTATCGCGCTGGGAAGCATTTCGATGAGCCTAATGGATCTTGCTCGCCTTTACAGCGCGTTTGCAAACGGCGGGAAGCTACGAAAGCTCGAAATAGCGGGCGCAAAGATCGGCGACGATGCTAAAATTTTAACCCCGCAGAGCGCCTACGTCGTAACGCAGATGTTAAGAAACGCGCCGCGCTCCTACCTCGGCTCGGTGTGGCAAAACACCCTAAACGCGCCGCCGCTGATGTTTAAAACGGGCACGAGCGCCGATGCGCGCGATCTCTACACCGTCGCTCTGACACCGAAATTTACCCTAGGCGTCTGGCTGGGAAATTTCGACGGCTCCAAGACTAGGGATCTTAGCGGCGGCGTAAGTGCCGCAAAAGTGGCGTTTAATATGTTTGCCTTCCTCGATAAATCGGGCATGCTGGGCGAGACGGAGTTTGCGCGCCCCGCGGGCGTGAGCTTGCGGCGGGTATGCACCGACGCGTACCGCGAGAAGGAGTGCGCGCAAAGCGCCGATGATCTTACTATAGACGGGGTTGAGCCCAACGAGGAGTGCGAAATTTACGGCACGAGCGAGCTTTTTTATCTGCTAAAACACGGGTTGGTCGATCCGCAAAAGGTGCGCACAGGAAGGTGTGCGGCTAAATTTGCTGCCGTAAAGCCCGTACTAAACGACATTAACGCCAAAACCTACGAGACCGGCGCGGACGACTTTTTGCGGCTTAAAGTGCAGTGCACGGCGGTTTTCGGCGAGCGCGTATATATCAGGCTAAGCGGCGGTTCGCGGGAGTTTATAGCGCTAAATTCCACCGCGTTTACGAGGGAGAATTCCGCGGATTTGGATTTCGAGCATTCTAGCGCGGCGCAGCAAGATAATTTAAAGCAGAATTTAGCACAGCAAAATTTTGTAGAACAGAATTCTGCGGTACAAAATTCTATGCGACAAAATTTAGCGTTACAGAATGTAAAATCACAAAATCTTACGAAGCAAAATTCTGTAGAATGGAATTTTATAACTAAAAATCCAGTCACACGGAATTTGGCGTCGCAAAATTCTATCTTGCAAAATTCTATCTTGCAAAATTCTATCTTGCAAAATTCTACAGAGCAAAATTCGGAGGTTCAAAATTTCACAGCGAAAAATTTTACGGATCAAAATTCCTCGCAGCAAAATTTTGTGGCACGCGATTTCACCACGCAAAGCCTAGCGCCTGCAAATTCTAAAGTTAAAACGGGAGAATATTTTGCGCGCACTAACGGCGAGGCTTTTACGCTAAGTCTTGGCGCAGGGGATTTCGAGCTTGGCTGCTTGGACGAAAATGCAAATTTCGCTAAAGCAAATTTTAGAGTAAATGAAAGAAAATAAAAGGTTAATTTGTATATAATTTCGTAAAATTTTTGCAAAGGAATTTTATGAAGACAAAACTACTAAGCGCAGCGCTATTTTGCGCTTTGGCTAGCTTTGCCGCGGGCGTAGAGATCAAATACGCTAGCGGGGCTTACGAGATTAGCGGGGTGGACGGCAGTGGATTTAGCGTCACGCAAAAGCAGATCTTAAAATGCACTCCCAAAATCACGGGCACCTACGAAAGCGTGAGCGAGAGCTCAATCAGGCTCTATCCTAAGCCGATGCTTAGCGCCGGGGTTAATTATTCGTGCGAGGCGCGCGGGGTGCGCTTTGAGTTCGAAACAGAGCCTTTTAGCACCGAGCATATCGCGCTTCTGCGTCCGGGGCTAGTAGCAATTAAATTTAACGATGCGGTTAGCAAGGACGCGCTACAGCAAGCGACTAGAATTTACCGCGCGCAGAATTTAGCCCAAAACGACATATCCTACGAGCTTAGCTCGCACGATGATAGGAATTTTTTATTCAGCTTCGATCCTAAGGCGCAAAACGTCGTATTGCAAATAGAATCTCTCACCTCAAAAGCGGGCGCAAAGCTGCAAAATCCGGTGGAGTTGCGCACGGACGAGGAGCCTTTTAACGACAGCATTAACGCTTCAAATTTAAGCGGCGTGCAGATCCGCCCCGCGGCTCTAAAAGACGGCTCACTCGCAGCTAGAGTGTGTTTTCCTAACTATATGGACGAGCTGTCCGCCAAATACATAAGAATCGCAGGCGTGAGTAAATTTAGCCTCACTCAGCCGCGATATTATTATTATGACGAAGATGAAGAGGATGGCGGAAGCGACGATCCTTCATGCTACTACTATGCAGATATAGTAAGCGACGAGTTTATGCCGAATAAAAGCTACGAGATTAGGCTGCTAAAGGGCTTCGGAGATAGCTCATATATCTTGCGTGACGAGATCAAACAAAGCGTAAAAA
>NZ_CALIMQ010000197.1 GCF_938045535.1 uncultured Campylobacter sp.
GAAACCAACTACTGTTTCTAAGTCTTTGTTTAAGTATCCAGGACCGTGTGAAGTGATTGTTGATACAACTTTAGTGTCCATGTCTAAGACACCACCAGCTTCACGTTCTTGTTTGTTCAAGTCCATTACTTGTGCCCATAAAGCTTTAGTAGCTTCAGTAGGTCCAGCTAAGAAACTGTCGTCTCCTTCATAAAGTGTGTAGTTTTCTTGGATAAAGTCACGGACGTTAACTTCTTCTTTCCATACTTTACCTTTAAAACCGTTCCATTGTTCCATAAATTTTTCCTCCTTAGATAATTGGTTGTGAAACTTATAACAGCTATCTACACAAATATTATAACACAATTAATTTTAAGTGCAATACATAAGTGTAAAAAAATACAAAGATTTTGTTAAGTATTGTTATAATCGCTATTTTAAGGCAGTATAAGTTGTGAAAGATGTATTATAACAGTTTAATATGCTGTACTAAAATTTTGAAACAGAATGAAATATTTCACAATATAACCTTAATTGTTCACAATCTAACCTCTTTTTATCTTCATTTCACTAATTTAAAAACAAAAAAGAGCATTATCAAATTTCTTCGCTTCATCATACCCGCAAGCCCGAGCCCAAACATCATCGCAGCGACGATCAGATAGTGATTTAGACTCATTTTATCCCTCGCTCTCTTCGTATGTCAGGCTTGCGTCCATCTGCTTATGCGCAAGCACGATAGCGCATATCATCGCCACGAGCAGCATCACGGCTGCAAGCTCGAAAATCGCTAGATATTTCGTAAAAATAATCATCCCAAGCGCCTCGGTATCGTCGGTGTTTAAAATTTTAAGCGTTTCTACGTTGTTTGCGACCACCGCGCCGAGCACGATAATCACGAGCAAAAATGCGATCACGCCGCTAAGCGCGAAAAATAGCCTTGCCCCCTTTTTCGGCTCGATTACGTTTTTATCCGCGCCCAAAAACATCAGCGCAAAGCCGTAAAGCACGATCACGGCGCCAGTGTAGACTATGATCTGCACCACGCCTAAAAACTCCGCATCCAGCAAGAAGAAAAATCCGCTCATAAAGACCATGCCGCCGGCCAGCGCGCTAAGGGCGTAAAGGACGTTTTTGCTAAAAACGCTGATGCCGAAAAGCGCCAGGCAAACCGCGCTGAAAAAATAAAATGCAAGCGTTTGTATCATTGCTCCTCCCCCTGCGCGGCGGAATTTTCGGCGCTTTGAGAGACGAGATTTTCTTTGGAATTTCGCTGCGAATCAGGCGCGGAATTTTGAGCGTCCGTAACGGAATTTTCTTTAGAATTTTCGGCGTCCGCGGCGGAGTTTTCCTTTAAGCTTGCCCGCCCGACGTCTTGCCGCTCGGCTAAAATTTCGCCGCTTAAGCCCGCGCCCTTTGAAAATAGAATTTTATCGCTAGCGACGCCCTCTTTTTTGGAGCTTTCCGCGGCACTATTTTTTAAATTTGAATCCGCGCTCTTTAAGCTTAGCTCATCGCTTGCGGCGTCGCTTTTTATATAGGCGTTCGGCGTCACCTTGATCCGCGCGCCTGCGTTTTCATCCAGGCTGCCATAGCCTGCAAACTCCTGCGCCGCGCCGTTTAAACATAAATTTTCGCCGCGAATTAAAAGATCCTCTTTAAAGCCGTAGTATGCCCGCTGTTCGCTCGCAAGCTCATATTCGCAGCCGTGCACGATAGCGATCTCAGGGCAGACATCCGCGCAAAGCCCGCAGTAGACGCAGCGCCCTAAATTTATCGAGTAGTTATCTACCTTTTTGCGGCCGTCGGCGCCGAGGCTGGTCTCCATTGCGATGCAGTTTGCCACGCAGATCTTCTCGCACAAGCCGCATCCGATGCAGCGTTCGCTGCCGCTTTCAAGCAGGCGCATAAGCTTATGCACGCCGCGGTATCTAGGCGGCATGACAAATTTTTCCATAGGATATCGAAGCGTATGCGAGCCGCCGCGCTTAAACATATTTCGCAAAACGACCCACAGCCCCACGAAAAGCTCGCCATTAAAGGTGCGGGCTAGGAATCTGCGAAACTTATCGCCGCCGGATTTAATAGGGGTTCGTTTATCGATCTGGGCGTATCTTGCCATCGTACCCTCCTTAAACGATCGCTAGCGCGGTAATTAGCACGCAAGCAAGAGCTAACGGCATGCAGACTTTCCAGCAAAGCCCCATCAGCTGATCGGGGCGCAGATGCGGCCACGCCGCGCGCGCCCATAGGAAGCAGAAAAACACGAGGCTTGATTTTAACACCATCATAACGCCGCCAGGGATAAACCAAAACGCGTTAAATCCGCCCAAAAATAGCAGCGTCGTAACGACGGAGTAGGTTATGATATTGGCATATTCGCCGATAAAAAACATACCCCAGCGCATTCCCGAATACGCCGTACCGGCGCCCGCTACGATCTCGGTTTCGTTTTCGGTAAGACACAGCGGCGTGCGGTTGCACTCTACAAAGGCTGCGATAAGAAAGAGCGCGAAGCAGACGGGCTCTTTCCAGATAAACCACTTATCAATGCCGCCGCTTTGCGCGCTTACGATGTCGATGAGCGAGAGCGAGCCCGTGATCATCACGATAGGGATCAGGCTAAGGCCGTTTATCACCTCAAAGCAGGTGATCTGCAAAAACGCGCGAAACGCGCCTATCGTGCCCCATTTATTGTAGCTCGCAAGCCCTCCGATCAGCAGTCCGTAAACGCAGGTGCCGCTAGCTCCGAGTAGGAATAAAATTCCCACATTTATATCGCTTAAAATCGGCTGTACCGTCCGCCCGCCGATCGTAAACTCCGGCAGCAGCGGCACTACCGAAAGCGCCACGAAAGCTCCCGTAGCCGATATGATCGGCGCGATTTTGAAAAGAAGCTTATTCGCCCGCGCAGGGATCGCGTCCTCTTTGGTAAAAAGCTTTATCATATCCGCGCCCACCTGCAAAAGCCCCGCAGGCCCGACCATAGAGGGCCCGATCCTACGCTGCATAAAGGCAAGTACTTTGCGCTCGGCGTAGGTCGCAAGCCCCGAGAGCAGCGCGATAACGGCTAAAATCACGAGCGCCTTTAAGACGGTGGCTACGAAATAAAATGCACTATCGCTCATCTGCCCTCTCCTTTGGAATTTGAAATTTTCTCGATTTTTACGCCGGCGTAGCGCGAGGTTTTGAAAAATATCTCGCCGCGCAGTTTCTCATCAAAATACGGCAGATACGCCCCGCTAAAGCCTGGATCGATCTTTACGCTAGCGACGATTTCGCGCTTTAAGCTTACGAGCTCCTCTGTGCTGCTTTCGCTGTTTTCATTGTCAGAGGTACCGACTTTGTGCGCGCTGCTAGAGCGATCCGCTTTTTTTGCATGACTAGCGCCACCCTTGTCGCTTTCATTATCAGCAGCGCCAATTTTGCCTGCGCCGCCAGTTTTTTCATTATACCCCGTGCCGTCCGATTTGTAAATTTTAACGACATCGCCCGCGCTTACGCCCAGAGCTTCGGCGATGCCGGAGCTTAGATACAGCGCGCCCGCTTCGCCGAGCCCACTGCTTGCTCCGCTAAATTTATTGAATTGATGCAGCGGATTTGCCTCATAGATTAAAATTTCGCCCTCGCCCGCGCTAAGCGGCGCGGAAAGCGAAATTTCAAACTCCTCCTCGCTTGCGGCAAACTCCTTATTTCGCAGCTCATATCCGCGGTGATTTGCGCCGCCGTTGTCGTAGAAATTTTCTAAATCGTCAAATTTAACCTGCTCAAAATCCGCGCCCAAGCTAGGCGTATAGCAGATCGCGTGCTCCGCGCAAACCCCAAGCGCACAGGCGATGTCGTTTAGCTCGTATCCGCCATAATCAAGCGCCGCATTGGTAGGCACCACGCGCTTATCGTAGTTCGTAAACGTGCCCTCCTGCTGCACCAAGCTAGGCGCGTCCAGATCCGCTTCCAGCACGCCGAAGCTAATATCGCCCGCTTCATTGTAGCCTAGCGTCTCGCCCGCGCTCATTTGCGCGCTAAGCTCACAGATGAGCGCGACGCCCAGGCTGTTCGTGCGCGGCGGCACCAATAGCACCTTAAATGGCGTGTAGCGCTGCACCAAACCCGCCAGGCGCGCAAGCGTGGCGCTATTTGGCGTGCGGATAAAATCCTCGCCGATGATAAGCGAAAAACGCTCCTTTTTAGCCAAAATTTCATCTATTTTTTGCTCGTCCAGACCCAGCGCGCGGGCAAAATTTGAAATTTTACTTTCCGCAGGATTCTCGGAATTCTGCGCAGAATTTTTTGCGGAATTTTCAGCGCCGTCCGCGCTTGCGGAATTTTCGGCACAGCTCGCACTCGCAACGTTCCCAGCGCCATTTGCCTCCGCAGAATTCTCAGGATTTTGCGAATCTGCGGGTTTATCGTCTAAATTTTCCTTCGCCGCAGCATGCGAAATTTCAAATTCCGCCGCGAGTTTCGCATCCAGCCACTCAGGTAGATCGCGCCCGAACTTTTGCAAGATCCAAAGAAGGATCTCTGCCTCCAAGCCCGCGGCGTGCGGCTGATGGATGAAATTTTTGCCAAAACCTTTAATGCCTTCGTCGCAAAACGGATGAAAATATACTCCGCCTGCCTTATTTAGCTTACAGGCGCTGTTTACCGCATAGCCCAGATTTGGCGCGTCGCTACGTAAAAATGTGCCGCAAACAACGATGAAATCGCTGTTTTTAACCGTCTGCGAATCCGCATTATAAAATTTCGTGCCGCTAAGCTTAGAAAATTCGCGCAGGAATTTTTGATACGCAAGCGCTTCGTCGTTAATCAGAGCGAGCTTAAATTTTTGCCGCAAAAGCTCTAAAATCCGCGCTTCTTCGTTGGTGATGAAGCTATTAAATTTGATATTTTTAATCTCGCCGTCCTCGATGCCGCGCACGATGCGGCTAAAGACCGCTTCGTTTTTGCTCGCCCGCTCGTTTGAAAAATCCCAGCCGAAGCGCGCTCCTGCATGCAGAACGCTAAAATTTATGTCGCTACTAACGCGATAAATTTTTTCACGTGCGTCGTCTATACCGCGGCGCTTGACCTCGTAATAAAGCAGTTCGCAATCGCTGCTGTGCGGATTGGAAGCGGGGATCTGGCGCAGCTCCCAGGCGTTTGAAACGTATTTAAACGCGCTCTCCACCAAAGCTCCCGTCGGGCAGACCGCCGCGCTCTCGCCGTAGTTTACGCAATCATCATTTTCATTTACCCGCGCGATTAGGCTTTTTTGAAGTTTGTTCCACACGGCGTAGGCGTCTTTAGGCATCGCGTCCTTTTGCTCCTTGCTCGGCGCGTCTCCGCCGCGCGGGACGAGCTTAAACGCATCTACGCCCAAGCGGTCTTTCGCGGCGGTGATACAGCGCTCGCAGACGATGCAAAGGCTAGGATCGTAACTCAAATATCCCCAATCCTGCACCTCGCGCGCCGTATCGCGGATAGCGTAGCTTTGGGCATTTGTGCGCATCAGATGGGCTAAATTTTGAAGTTCGCACTCGCCGCTTTGATCGCAAACCCCGCATGCCATCGGATGGTTAATACAGTAAACCTGCGTGATCGCCTCGCGCTCGGCGTCGATCTCGGGGCTGCGGCTGTAAACGACCATGCCGTCCTTGGCCTTGGCGTTGCAGCTATAGACGCGCTTGCCGTCCGCTTCGACCATACAAAGCCTGCATGCGAGCGTCGGCGTACCGCCACTTAGATAACAAAGCGCAGGGATAAAAACGCCGCAGCGACGCGCGACCTGCAAGATATACTCACCCTCGTCGCACTCGCAAGCTTTACCGTCGATCGTGATCTTTGCCATTTTAAACCTTAGAAATTTCGGCTAGTTCGAAATTATAACCGCCAAAGCCCTGCCCGCCCGAGCCTAAAAGCGCGATCGTGCCCTTTAGCTCCTCATCCAAAATAAATTCTTTTTCTAAATTTAGATGCGGCGTCTTTATGCGGACGCGATCGCCGCCCTTGATCTTTGCGACCATGCTAAAATACCTTCCGCCGATGAGTTTATCGTCCGCATCGTGTTTGAAAACCACGGCGCCGTCGAAGCTCATAAGCTCTTTTAGATGACTTAAATTTACCCGCTCTTGTGCGCCCAAATCCGCTCGCTCGCCGCGTAAGCTTAAAATTTTAACCCCGAACTTCGCCGCTATGAGAGATAGAAAGGCTTTGATATTTTCAGCGTCGGGATGAGTTTTAATGAGCGCATCGTCGATCAAAAGCGCGTCGCAGTCTCCCTGTAAAAACTCCGCGATCTGCTCGATCTCCTCCTCGCCCACGCTACTTTCGCCGCTTAGATACTCCAGATCCAGCTCCGCAAAATAGGGCTCGTCGCAAAAGCTCGCGCAGATTAGCGCCAGCACGAAGCTTTGCGCGCCGATCTCGCATTTTATCAGCTCGCCGGGTAGATGCGGATCTTGCAGCGGCGATACGCTTAAAATTTCAGCGCTCTTAAAACCTTCTGCAAGCGCGGGATTTTGCAAGCTAAGCAGCGACGCGAAATTTAAAATTTTCATCCTCTCCCCTTTTTGGCGACGACCATCCAATCGACTTGGTTATAACGAATCGAGCTTAAAAGCGTGGAATTTAGCCCCTCTACCAGATCGGCGCTTTTTTGAACCGCGCTGAAATCGCCCATCTCAAACATAAAGATCATCGTCTCGCCGCGAGCGGAATTTTTCAAAATTTCGCCCATGCGGTTTAAAAATTTATCGCCCAGATGCCTCAAATCGTAGCGCTTCATCGATCCACCTCGCCTAAAATGATATTCGTGCTGCCGATGATCGCCGCTGCATCGGCAAGATACTGCCCGGGCAAAATTTCTTCATAGACCGCGCAGTGCCAAAAGCTCGGCGTGCGAATCTTAAGGCGGTACGGGCGGCTTTCGCCCATCGAGCGGATATAAAATCCAAGCTCGCCTTTAGGACTCTCGCTCGCGGCGTAAATTTCGCCCACGGGCGGGCGCAAACCCTGCGTAACCAGCACAAAATGCTGCATCAGCGAGTAGTTCTGCGTCATGATCTGCTCTTTGCTCGGATTTACGTAAGCGGGATCGATCGCTAAAATTTGCGGATCGCTTAGCGGATAGTGTTTCGCGCACTGGCGCAAAATTTTAAGGCTCTCGCGCATCTCCGCCATATAACACTTATAGCGCGCGTAGCAATCGCCCTCGCTCGCATACGGCACGTCAAAATCAAGCTCGTCGTAGATGAGATAGGGCTCTTCTTTGCGGATATCCCAAGCATGCCCGCTAGCGCGGAGCGTCACGCCGCTACAGCCGCAGCTAAGAGCCGCTTCGTGCGAGATCACACCCACCCCTTCGGTTCGCATTAGCCAAATTCTATTCGTATCGAGCATATCTTCAAATTCTTTAATATCGCTTGGAAATTCCTCGCAAAACTTTAACATCTCTTCTAGCCAGCCGTTAGGCAGGTCCAAAAATACGCCGCCGATTTTGATATTATTGTGCGTAAGGCGCGCGCCGCAGTATTTTTCTATCAGATCGAGTATATATTCGCGCGAGCGAAAGCAATAAAGAAATACCGTCATCGCGCCGATGTCAAGCGCGTGCGTGCCCAAAAACAGAAGGTGCGAGCTGATGCGATTAAGCTCAAGCAAGATCGTGCGGATGATCTGCGCGCGGCGCGGCACTTCAATGCCGCAGAGCTTCTCGACCGCGGCGCAAAAGCCGTAGTTGTTCGAGCCCGATGCGATGTAATCGATGCGATCTGTTACTGGAACGAACTCCGCGTAGATCATATTTTCTGCCATCTTTTCGATGCCTCGGTGCATGTAGCCCACGCCGGGGCGGGCGCGCACGATGCGCTCGCCGTCAAGCTCCAGCACGAGCTTTAGTTGGCCGTGCGCGCTTGGATGCTGCGGACCGAAATTTAAGATCATATTCGCGCCCTCGCGCTCGTACTCGATGTTTTCGAAAAACGGTCTTAGCTTGCTTGGATTTTGCATTATTTTCTCTTTGTGATGATCTTGTAAATTCCGCGTTTAACGCGTTTTACGAAACGCACGCCGCCCTCTTCCTGATATTCTTGTAAAATTTTCTCTTGCGGCCGCGGCTCTCCGTAACCGCCCTCGTGATAGA
>NZ_CALIMQ010000198.1 GCF_938045535.1 uncultured Campylobacter sp.
CGCGGCGCGGATTGTCTAATCGCGTAAATTTAGCGGCGGATACAATGGGCAGAGAAAATTTAGCGCAGCGAAATTTACGTGACGCGCTAAGCTTAACGCGCCGAAGCGGCATTAAAATTTAAAGGAGAAAAGATGAAAGCATTGATCACGGGCGCAAGCGGCGGTATCGGCAGCGCGGTTGCGGAGCTTTTGCGGCAAAACGGCTATGAAATTTTAACGCTAAGCTCGCGCTTTGAGGATACGGACGCGCTGGCGAAGGAGTGCCGCGCTCTGGCTGCGGCGCAGGGTATCGACGCGCTGATTTTATGCGCGGGTACGGCGAAATTTACGCCGCTTGAAGCGATAAGCGAGAGTGAAATTTTAAAAATTTTAAACGTAAATCTCGCCGCAAACATCATCATCACGCGCACGCTTTTGCCGAATTTAAAGCGCAACCGCGCCCATATCATCGGCATTAGCTCGATCGAGGCGCTGCGATCTAGCCGCTTTAGCGCGGTTTATAGCGCGAGCAAGGCGGGGCTGCGGGCGTTTCTGCTCTGTCTTTTCGAGGAGGCGCGCAAGCAGATCAGAGTAAGCTGTATCAACCCGGACATCACCAAAACGCCCTTTTACGAGGATTTGAGCTTTGAGCCCGCAGATGATGAGGCGAGCTTCGTGGACGCGGGGGAGATCGCAAATTTCACGCTGCAAATTCTGCGCACGAAGTCCAACGTAAGCGAGTTTACGATCCGTCCGCAAATCGTAAATCTGCGGAAAAAATCAAAATTTAATCGCGAAGGGGGCAAGCTTGAAAATCGGTAAAAGTCATGTTTTTGTGCTAGCTGTGGCGCTTCTTATTATTTATGCCGTGTTTGTAAGCGGTAGCGGCGGGTATTGTAGCGCGAGAGAATTTTTTTCAGGCAGGCACGACGAAGAGGATGACGCCTGCATCGCCAAGCTGATAAAGCGCGCAGACGCGGGTAATATATATGCGGCAAATCGACTAAGATATCCGCAAGAGGCGTATATCAAGCGCACATGCAAAAAGGAAGTGGAGAGCTTGGGCGAGCGCGAAAGATATTATTTTGAGCTTTACATCCAAAATCGCTGCGAAGCTTGGGGCTTTGAAACGCCCAAATCAAAGGGCGGCGAAGCAAATACGATGAGCGGCGGCGGTAATTTAGTGCGAGGTGATATGAACGCGACGGACGGCGAGGGAAATTTAACGCGCGCCGAGGCAAACAACGGCAAATCTGACACTGCGGGCATTGATGCGAGCTCGATAAAGCGCGAAGGAAATTCTACGAAAGAACAAAATGCTGGGCGATGAAAATTTAGAAAAATTTTTCTCAAAAATCGACGCGGCGGAGTTTGGAATTTCGGCAGGCTCAAAGCTTGCTTCAAAAAATCCCAATATTGCAGGAAGCGCGAGAAACAGGAGCGGCGACAAGCCCTTAAAATCACAAGGCGGCGTGGAATTTTGCGGCGGGCAGTCATATTTTAGCGACGCGCAGCAAGCTGAAATTTTAAAATTTAATGCCGAACCGCTGTTTAATGCCGAGCAAGCGCGTCTTAATACGGAGCAAGCGCACTTAAAATTTAACGTCCGTCCATCGCAGGCAGGACTAGGTGCCCATCCGCCGCAGGCGCAGTTTAATGCCGAGCAAGCGCAGGCAAAGATCGAAAATTTCATGCGCGATCTGCTGCAAAACTATGTGCTTTGCGTAAGCGGCGCGGAATTCGCCTTCGCGGAGATCGAGGCGTATTTCACGGGCGCGGATCGAAACACCTACAAGCGCACGTCGCGGGCGGGCGAGATATTTTTTCACAATTTCGGCTTTGACATTTCGTTTCGCAGCGCCCCGCAAAGCGGCGGCGGGATTTTGGTACGAAGCCTACGTATCCTAAGTGGTGCAGAGCTTTTGGCGGGTAGCTTATCTGGCTTGAAGGGCGACTTGAGCGGCTCCGTGGGCAGCGGTCCGCTCGGCTCTGCCGCCACGCTTATACAAAATGGCGATTTTATCGCGGGTCCGCGCAAATGCATGGGTAAAATTTTAAATCTGCAAACGCGAAATTTAAATTTTTCGCTACGGCGTGCGCCGCAAATAGCGCGTGCAGCGGGCTTTAGCAACCGAATCCGACGAGGTGAGATCGTAAATGAAGCGAATCTGGACGCAAATACGCCAAGCGGTGCAGCGGGCGCGGCGAGGCTTGCGAATGAGCCGCGCAGGCTTACTAGCGAGGAGTTTGAGGCATATCTGAGCGTAGGCTGCGCTGCGGCGAAAACATATAAAAAATCGCTGCAAAGATATGAGAGCTAAATTTTTGATCAAACGGCGCGCAGCGGGCGAGCGGTAAAATTTAATGAGCTTTAAGCGGTGGCGCTATAAAATGGCGCGTCCATCAAATTTAAAGGCGGCAAATGGATCAAAGCAGGCTTGAGGAATTAAAAAGGCTACTACAAAAGCGGCATCAGGAGCCGAAGCGGGGCTTGGAACAAAATTCTAACGGTGAAAATTTTAAAGTCCCGAATTTTGAAACCCGGAATTCTGAAGTCTCAAATTCTGAATTCCTGAGTTCTGAACCCCCGAGTTCCGAAGTCTCAAATTCTAAATTCTTGAATTATAAATATTCAAATTTCGAAGCTTCAAATTCTGAAACCCTAAATTCCGATCCTGGCGCTTTAAATTTAAAAGCCGAAGCGGCTCAGAATTCTGCCTGCGAAAACAGCGCAGAGCAGCAAAATTTTATCTTGGATGACAGCGGCTCTTTGCAGCAGAATTCCAAGGCTAGAGATTACGACAAAGAGCCGATAGCAATCAAAAATTATGAAAAATTTTTTGTATATTCGTCTTTAGTCCTATTATTGCCGATCTCTACGCTACATGCATTTTTAATTATAGATTTTATAAATCATGATGATATTGACATAGTTCAGTATTTTGCTATTTTATTCATTATTTTACTATCTATGGTTATAATATCCGTATTTACCATAATCCGCCCTAGACAAGAGATAAAATTTACAAACAATTATATAGAATTTATTAGCGACGGCTTGGTTGAAAAACGCTGCGAAATCGACGAAAACGATTTATCTTTAAATTTCTCTATCGGAATTTTGGCAAGTTCATATGAGATAGGAAAATCTGAAAAGATATTTTTATACTTTATCGCTATTTTTATGTGCGTAACATGGTGGAATATATTTTTTATAGCGATATTCTTTACATATTTATTTGAGTTCTTATTAAATTTTATACTTTATCTGTTTATAAATAGGAATTTAAAAGGGTTTAGGGCTCTGCCGTTTATTAGGATCGCACGCCCCTCATATGGCAGATGGTTTAGGAACAAACCCGTTTATCCAAGATATTATCTCGTTTATCTCTATAATCAAAAGATTTATGATGAAATTAAAGAATATTTTTTGCTGAAAAACGTAAATATAAATAACGTTAAGAAAGATTACTTGTTTATCTAACGAGAAGGATAAAATGAGAAGAGAATAGGTCGCGAAGAAAGAGTTAGGCAACACGTATAAAAGGTTTTCATCAAATTAAGTTATTATAAATTTAGATCTATTTTAAAAAGGGGCTTGAAATAATGGAAAATTATAATAAACAAAAAGCCAGAGATTACGACAAATATCCGATAGTTATAAAAAAGCTAGACGATCTGTTTTGGCTGATAGCTCTTGGAATTTTGTTAATTTGTTCTTTGACCTATCATTTTAGCAGTGAGTATAAATTTAGGTTTTATATGAAAATATTGCTAGGTTATGGCACCGCATTTTTCTTTATATACGCGGCAAACTTTATAAATAGCAAAAAAACTATAGCCTTTATGAAGGACAAAATAGAATTTAAAAATAAATGGAAAGTTGAAAATTCAAAAAAATTTATAGAAAAAACTTAAAAATAATGCTAAAATATTTACATAAAATTATGTTTTATGAAAAAAATTTA
>NZ_CALIMQ010000199.1 GCF_938045535.1 uncultured Campylobacter sp.
CGCGCCGCATGAAATTCCGTATCGATAAATTTTTAAAATTCCACTACCGCTAAATTTTTATCGTATTTGGAATTTTAAAATTCCATCCTTAGCCGCCAAGCCAATTTATCCGCCGATAAATCGTCAAACCGCCGACCGACCGCAAAACCGAAACGGCTTGTGGCGATGAAATTTAAGCAATGCGAGCTCAAATTCCATCCACGGCACGGCTTCTCCGTGGCGCGTTCATTTTGGCAGCGGTGCGCCCGCAGCCGCACTCTATTAAAATTCTATTCGGAACCGCCCTCGCCTCGTTTAAATTCTATCGCACAAATTTTGCCGAGCGCTAAGGCGGAGGATGAACCGCCCCCACTTTGTTTAAATTTCGCTGCACCGACCGATCGCCGACCAGCCCGGGATCAGTTACGAGCTCATTACAGGACCGATCGGCAGCAAGACGGCCACAAACCAGCAGCCCGCCGAAGCAAACGATCGAGCAAAATCGAAAAGATCGGTCGCAAACAAACCTGTCGTCAAATCAAGGGATCGTCGAAGCGCTAAATCGGTCGTCGGTCCGGTTTCAAAACCGCTTGGTCCACCACAATGAGCGGGCCCGACTAACGAACCGAGCCGCAAATCCCCAACTGATTGCAATCCGAGCGGACTGATCCGCAAATAAGCAGACGGGCTAACGAGCTAGACGATCTAGCCGCAAATTGCCGACTAATTGCGAACCGAGCCGTTAATCGCTCGGTCACAGACCCGCTTCCAAGCCGCCCTGCCACAGGTTAATTCTGAACCTACCCAAGCCGTAAGCATAACCCGAAGCCGTCCGGTCCGGTCGTAAGCCGATCTCAAAGCCGCCCGGCAAGCAGGCTATCCTCGGAATCGCCCAAGCCGCAAGCCGGTCCCAAAACTGCTCGGTCGCAAGCCAAACCCGCAGCCGCTCGATCGCGAGCTAGCCCAGAAACCGCCGCTTTACTCTACGTAAATTTTATATTCGCCGTAGCCGCGCGCGTCCATCTCCTCAAGCGGTATAAATTCCAAACTAGCGCCATTGATACAGTATCTCATACCGCCCTTCTCTCTCGGTCCATCCTCAAAGACGTGCCCCAAATGGCTGCCTCCTACGCGGCTGGAGACCTCGACGCGCTGCATACCGTGGCTGTCATCTTGCGCGTACGCGATCGCATCGGTCGTTATCGGCTTTGAAAAACTCGGCCAGCCGCAGCCCGCGTCAAATTTATCGGTAGATGAAAACAGCGGCTTTTTCGACACGATGTCGATGTAGATGCCCTTTTTATAATTCTTGTCGTATTCGCTCGAAAACGGCCGCTCTGTCGCCTTTTCCTGCGTGACCTGATACTGAAGCTCGGTTAAATTTTTCTTCAGCTCCTCCTTGCTTTGCACTTTAAATTTCTCATCGTCCTCAAGCGGCTTTTTGGCTAGGCGCAGATCGATGTGGCAGTATCCGCCCGGGTTTTTGCCGAGGTAGTCCTGATGATACTCCTCGGCGCGGACGAAATTCTTTAGCGGCGCCACTTCGACGGCGATCTTTTCTTTAAATTTTGCCTGCTGCGCCGCTATGAAATAGCGCGCGATCTCGCCGCTCGCCTCGTCGGCATAGTAGATGCCCGTGCGGTATTGGCGCCCGCGGTCATTACCCTGCTTGTCGATCGAGAATGGATCGATGATGCGGAAATAATGCGCCAAAATTTCAGGCTCGCTGATGATGTTAGCGTCAAATTTAAGCATTAGCGTCTCGGCGTGATCGCTGCTATGCAGCTCCTCGTAGCTTGCCTTATCGCTCTTGCCGTTAGCGTAGCCTACCTGCGTCGCGACTATGCCGTCAAGCTGCTTAAAATACGCCTCCATGCCCCAAAAGCAGCCGCCTGCTAGATAAATTTCTTTTACGTTTGCGTTCACGCCGCCTCCTTTAACTTTAAAATTTGCGTCCGCCGCGCTGCCGCCGCCTGCGGCATTGAGCGCGACTAAATAACCCGCCGCCAAAGCAAAGAGGCAGATTAAAACTTTAGAAATTTTCATTTTGATCCTTTCGTTTTGAATTTTGCGCAATTTTACAATCCATAAATGAAATGAGAGTGAAATTTTGCTGGGCTTGATATTTGCCACAAACGGCGAAATTTAAAGGCGCGCGAGCGCGGCGCGGTAAAATTTGAGCCAAAATTTAAAGGCTACCGTAAAAATTTTACCGCTAAAGTTACGCGCCATAATAAAACCGCAACAAGGCTGCGCCGAAATCGCTCGCTGTCATAAAGCCTGCGCCCAAGCCGCGTAAGCCGCACTATCTGCGTAATTTTAAAATTTAGAGCGCAACAAAGCTCGGGAACTTGCGTAAATTTTAAAATTCCTAGCAAAACTCAACCGAGCGGCCCTCGTAAATTTGAACCGATAAATTTATATCAAACTGCACGGACATAGCGGCAAACCTAGCATTCTGCCGATTAAATTTAAAATTTACGCGCCGCGTCCGAGAGATAAAATTTTCGCGACCGTTTAAAGGGCGGCGTTTTATTAAATTTAGATTACGCAACGCTGATACGAAGCGCTATGCCGCACAGCTAAACCGGCGCCGCATAGCCGTATGGCAAAACGCAAGTAGTCCGATTCGCATCACGCTCGCCGCGTATCGGAGCGCAGTCAAATTTACATCGCACACGGCTTCGTAGCGGAGGCAGCCGGGTACGCACCGCGTTGGCGCGCAACAAAGCACCGTGCATTAGATCCGCACCGCGCCCGCTTCGTAGCGAGCTACGAGATCCGCTCCGGTGCGGTTTTTAAAATTTGCAACGGCATAAAAAGCTACGCAGCGAGCGCAATAAATCCGCTCCGCCGCAGGCGAGCAAAATTTAGTGCAAAAAGTGGCGCACTCCCGTAAAATACATCGCCATGCCAAACTCGTCGGCGCTTGCGATCACCTCATCGTCGCGGATACTGCCGCCTGGCTGCACGACCGCCGCGACGCCCGCAGCATGGGCGATCTCGATGCTGTCTTTAAACGGGAAAAACGCCTCGCTGGCAAGCGCGCAACCGCTCAGATCGACGCCCACGTCGCGAGCCTTTGCCACTGCCGCACGCGCGGCGTCCACGCGACTCGTCATACCCATGCCGATCGCGACCATAGCGCGATTTTTGACGTAAACCACGCAGTTGCTCTTCGTAAGCGCGGCGATCTGCCACGCGATTTTTAGATCGCTAAGCTCGCTCTGGCTCGCCGCACGCTTAGTGACGCAGCGGGCGTTTGCGACCTCGCCCGTGCCCACGTAGTCGCGCTGCTGATACACAAAGCCGCCGTCAATAAATTTAAAATCATACTTGTCGTTTTCGCGAATCAAAAATTCCCCGCCCTGCTCGAAAATTTTAATGCGCTTTTTCTTTTCAAATACCGCAAGCGCCGCGGGCGTGACGCGAGCGGCAAGGATAACTTCGACAAAAATTTCATTGATTTTATGCGCTAGCTCCTCGTCCAAAACGCCGTTTATCGCCACGACGCCGCCGTATGCGCTTACGGGGTCGCATTTTAGCGCCTCTACGTAGCTTTCAAGCAGGCTCCCCTTCACGGCAAAGCCGCATGGATTGGCATGCTTGCAGATCGCTACCGCAGGTGCCTCCCCAAAGCTGCTAGCCAGCATCAGCGCGCCGTGCATATCGGTCATATTGTTAAAGCTCGCCTCGCCCTTTAGGCTCTTAAAATAGTTGCTAAAAAAGTCCTCGAACTCGTACAGCGC
>NZ_CALIMQ010000200.1 GCF_938045535.1 uncultured Campylobacter sp.
TCTGATGATATAAATATTTTTATAAGTGAAATTATAAATAATTCTGAAAATTGGTATAAGGAAAATACTAATAATTAATTAGTTTTTTATTGCTATACTTAGAAATTTGTAAAATTTTATAATGATCGAGTTACTTATTATACAAATAAAATGCCCGAAAAAACTATATTCTTAGATGATCTTAAGGATGTAAAAAGAGCCTATTTCGCAAGAGATAATGAGTGGCTTAGGAGGCAAGGCGCTTTTTATAGATTTTTCTTAAAATTTGATCCGTATGCTACGATAATCGCTTTTTTATTGATCTGCATATTGGTATTGGCTATCGGCGTAAGAAAATATATAGAAACAGGTAGTTTCAGAGTATTTTTCATATCTATACTTGTATTTTTGTTTTTATTCGTCTCAAAATTTATATATTTTTTGGTTTTTAAATTTCAACTTAGACTTATATTCTACGATAATATAATAATCCGAGGCAAGGATAAAGATATCGCCTTTACGCATAGAAACTATGGACGACTACGTTAGGATAAAAGAATTTTTTATGAAGACAAAAGGCATTGATTTGGATAAGGCTCAGCGCCACGTATAGCTGGATTTTAATTAGCAATTAAAGAGCTTTAGATGAAAGAAGCCTCAATCGACGAATCTTTTAAATTTTAAAATTTAAAGGAGCGACTCTTAAAAATTGATCGTAATCTTTCTTGCGCAGAATCTATTTTATCATTTGGTTTATCGCGTTATGAATACGGCTACAAATTCTTAAATTCCATCTCTAGCTGCTTGCGCCAATCTTACAGCGAGCACTCTGCTCCAGCAGCGTATTTCTTTATAAGTACGCCGCCAGAGCTTGATCAGATACGCCGCCTCTGTATAGATTGATCTCTGAGATTAAATATCAACCTTAAGCGCCGCGCCTTTGAAAAATCCCCACGTAAAGCGCAAAAACAAAACCGATCGCGACCGCGTAAGGAGCGAACTCTGTGATGCCTTTAGCCGAGCTTGCGAGCAAGAAATTATGCGCGATCGCGGCGCCCGCCGCCATGCCGATGACGAAGATGCCCGAGCTTAAATTTCCCGTGCCGGCCTGCACCAGATGCTTACCGGGGCAGCCCTCGCTTAGGCTGAAGCAAAGTCCTGCGAGCACCATGCCTAAGAAATTCCAAACGAAATCGTTGTGTGCGATAGGCTGGCCTTCAAAGCCGAGTTTGTATTGCCCAAACGCGATATTTGCGATGCTCGCAAACACGATGACGCTTAGCACGCCCCAAAACATCGAGAAATCGCCGCGGAAAATTCTACCGAACGCGCCAACGCTGCAAAATTTGCTTCTGTGCATCACCGCGCCCACGATAATGCCCGCAGCCAGCGAGATGCCTACCGCGGCGTGTTGCGCGCCGGGGCCTTTAGCGGAGATAAAAAGCGCGCCGCCCTCGCCCGTTTTGAGTCCGAAAACCAAAGCCGCAAGTAGCGCCGCGCCCAGTATTACGGGCAAAATTCCGATCGCGCCGCTAAGTCTTGCCTCTTTACTCGCCTCATAGCCGCGCTTTTTAAGCAAAAACCCAATGAGTACGCCGCAGATCAGACCCGCTAGCCCGGCTAATGCGGTCAGATCGCCGCCGCCTAGGCGTAAAAACGCGCGCCACGGACATCCCAAAAATACAAGGCAACCGATCATCGCGAAAATCCCTAGGAAAAATTTTGCAAACGGCGAGCTGCCCGTAACCGGCGCGAACTCGCGCGTCCAAAGCACGCTTGCCAAAAAGCCGCCGAACACGAGCCCTATGATCTCCGGGCGGATGTATTGCACCGCGCTAGCTCGGTGAAAGCCCAGCGCGCCGGTGGTGTCGCGCAAAAAGCAAGCGACGCAAACGCCCATATTGCCCGGATTACCGAAATGCACCAGCGTCGCACCCAGAACGCCTAGCACGGCGCCTGCGATGATGTACCATTTAACGTTATTCATGAAAAAATCCTGAAATAATCTAGATCGACCGATCTCTTAGGCGCGATTTTATCCTTTGTAAAATAAAAAGCAAATAAATTCCGATCTGAATTTGCGAAAAGCGAAATTTTAAAATCGCGCGGGCGGCCGCTAAATTTAAACGCAAGCAAATCGCGGGCGTTTAAATTTAGGCTCTTTGCTGTGATAGAAGCGCCGAATTTAGCCGCTCGATTTCGGCGCAGACGAATCGAAACGAAAAGCCAAGGCGTAGAGGCAGTCAGACGAAACGCGATAAAAACAGGTGCAAGCGGAGCAGAGCCGAGGGGACAGAAACGGCGCAAATAGAGTGTAGGCATGACGTAGCCAAAACGCGGAAACGGCTTAGACGGAGCACAATACTTGCCGCCAATAAAAACGAATTTCAAATGGTTTTAAAATTAAATTTCAACCTTATTTAAGTATGTAGATATATAATAATGTATTTCAATTTTATTTTAAAGGGCGGGTATGAAAAAGCGAATTTTATTGGTGCCGCTTGCGATAGGCGCGATAGGCGGAGCAAATGCGGCCGAAAACAACGCCACAAAGTCGCAGGATCTAGGCCAAATCGTCGTGCAAGCGACGGTAAGCGCGGTCGATAACCTAAAATACGCGGGCTCGGCCGGAATTTTAACCCCCAAAGATATGAAAGCCAAAACCAACGTGATCGATTCGATCATGCAGATACCGGGCGTTGACGGCAGTATGGATATGGGGCGGCAGATCGGCAGGCAGTTTCAGATCCGCGGATTCGGATATCAAAGCGACGAGCGCGTCATCATCAAGCAAGACGGCGTGCGCAGGAGCGCGGGGATGTACTCAAATATGATCTCATCCTTCCGCACCGATAGCGACATTTTAAAGCGCGTCGAAGTCATAAAGGGCGCCTCGTCCGTGCTTCACGGCTCGGGCGCGATCGGCGGTATCGTAAATATGCAGACCAAAAGCGCGAGCGATTATCTAAGCGAAGGCAAAAGCGTAGGTTTGATGCTAGGACAGAGGCTTGAATCAAACAATATGCATAGCACGCGCGGCGCGGTCTACGGCAAGGGCGAGGAAATTCCGATTGATGTTTTACTCTACGGCAAGCGCGCAAGCTACGGCAACGTTAAGTTCGCAGACGGCGGCACGCACTACGGCGAGGGCTACGACAAGACCTTTAATAACGAGCATATCGATACCGGATTTTTTAAGATCGGCGCAAGTCTGGACGATCATCGCATAAGCTTCAGCGCCTTTGATTACGACGAAAATTTACACACCGTCTGGCAAACGCTATGGAAAAACGAGGAGGATCTCTTCGTGCATGGAAATTTAAGCCAGAGAGATTACGTTTTTGATTGGAATTTCACGCCGCAAAGCCCGCTAGTGGATATGTCTTTTAAGGCCTATAAAAGCAGAGCCGAGTATAAACGCGGCTATAAAGATCAACAACCTACGGGCACGCTAGATTACGCCAATAAAGATGATCGCAAGGGCTTAGAGATCAAAAATATCTCGGAATTTGATACGGGCTTTTTAAACCACAGCTTTGCTTTCGGCGGCGATTACGAAAAGCGGCAAGAGGATGCGACCTATATCCTAAACGGCGTGCTATCGGATTTTGCCTCCTTTCCGAATGAATACAATAGTTACGGGCTTTTCGCGCAGGATTTGATCCGCTTGCACGATGATTTAGAGCTTACCTTAGGCGGTAGATACGATAGATTCGATCGCGACATCAAAGGCAGATCGGCTAAATTTAAAGATTCCAGATTTTCTCCGCGCGCGGCGATTGCCTATACGCTCTTTGATAAATTTACGCTTTTAGCGGGATACAGCGAGAGTTTCCGCGCGCCTACTCCGCACGAGACATCGCAATCAGGGCCGATGAACATACATTATTATTACATCCCAAATCCCGATCTAAAGCCCGAGACCGTAAAAGAGTACGAGGTCGGATTTAGCTTTAAACAGGATGAAATTTTTACGGACGATCACTTCGATATGAAATTTATCTACTTTAACGGCAATATCAAAGATATGATTGACGTTAAGCCGCTACCGCATCTGGGCGTGCCTCCGGGCGGCTTTTCGCAACAATACGGGCAGTATCAAAATATCGATCAAGCCAAAAGACATGGTTTTGAGCTTAGCTCAAACTACCAAACGCAGGACTTTGATTTCGGCGCAAGCTTCGAGCGACTTAGAATTTACAATAAGCAGACGCATGAAAACATAAACAACCACGCCAAAAAGCTAAGCGCGCACGCCTCCTACTCGCCTCTGCACGATTTAAATTTAGGCTTTGAGGTAAGCCACTACTTCAAGCCTCATTCTAAACCCGCTTCCTATTTCGCTCGCAGAACGGAATATTTTTACGCAGATAAAGCTTTTACGATCGCGAATTTCAGAGGAAGCTACAAGATCAAAAACGGCGTTATTCCGGCCCTTGATGGCGCGGACGTGAGCTTCGGCGTAAATAATATTTTCGATCGCCACTACATCAACGCAAACCGCACGCGAGATACTTTAGCGGTCGGCGCGGGACGAAATTTCTACGTCGATTTGGAAGTAAGATTTTAGATTAATTTTTTGTGGCGAGGCGCGAGTTAAATTTTAAAACTTACCCGAGCCTTCGCCCTTCTTTCTTTTCAAATTTAAACCTCATCGCGACCTTTTGGTGATAAGGCTTAAATGTGGCATAAATTTCTAGCGCTATAAAATTCCACAATTTTTAAAATTTAACAAACTGCAAAATTTTATGGGTTGCAAAGCCCGCAAGTTACGAAATTCCACGCCTCATCAATCGATAGCGTTGGAGCTTTTTAACACCACTAGATGTTTTTTGCCCGCGAAGCTTAGCACTACGGCAGTATTATTTTCGTCGATCTCGCGCACAAGCTCTACTCGCACGTCGCTAGGTCTTGCGGTATTCGAGCTAAGCAGCTCATTTTCTAAAATGCTTCTAAATGCCGAAATCTTGGGCTCTTTTGCATCCGATCTTTCTTTTGCTCCCTCGCGAAATTCCATCGTACCACTCTCGGCAGAGCTTACTTTAAGCGGCGAAATTTTATCCGCTGCTCTTATATTCTCGACGCTCTCAGAGCTTTCGTCCGTCTCCGTAGCTTCCAAATGTTCAGCACGCGCAACTTCATCGTAAAATTTATCGTGTGCACTCTCTTCGTCCACGTTCTCGCCTCTTAAAAAATCTGCACCATCTATGCTTTTTGAGTCGTTAGAATTTTTTAAATTTAAAGCAGAGGCTTCATATTTCTTCGCAAACTCCTGCGCGTCAGAATAATTTGGGTTCTTTGATCCGCTCTGATTTTTAAAAGATGAGTCGTTTAAAATTTCATCTATGCCCGCTTCGTCCACGTCAGCGCTATCCATGCTAGCGTCGTCTTCAAAAACCCGCCATGTCTCGTCGATACTTTTTTGCGGCTTGTGTGATAAAAATTTTCGCACGCCGACGAAAGCCGCAGCCGCAAGCAGTAACGCTACGATTATCGGCATCACGGAAACTCCACTGCTACCGCTTTGCGCCGTTTCATTCGCCTCGCTCTTCACGCTCATCTTGCTTTGGTCGAAAGCGGGATTTTTTACGCGTAAAATGAGCTTTAAATTGGCGTCTTGAGTAAGAGCATCGACTGATAGATCGGCTCCGGTAGGGAAATTGATCTCGATATCCTTGCCTTTGGGCGCTATCGTAAAGCTTTTTAAGACCTTTTGATTGGTGCGCATTTCGTTAAATTTCTCATCGCCGCCAAGCCCTTTTAAAATAAGGCTCATCGACTGCCCATCGACACGGCGCACGATGTCTGGCTTGTATGCGGAGTCAAATGCTAAGGCGATGTCGACGCTGTCGTCGTGGTTGAAAAGATCGTATTGCATCAGATTGGCGCCGAGGCAAAAATTTGCGATTAAAATCAAAAATATCTTTTTCATGCTCTTTCCGTTAGTTAAAAAGTTCGGCGATCTTATTTTGCAGCTCGCGCCCGCCGTAGTTCGCGCACAAATTTACGATCGCAGTGCCGATGATAGCGCCGTCTGCGTATTCTTTGGTGGCGCGAACATCGCTAGAGTTGCGAATGCCAAAGCCGATCGCTACGGGCAGATCGCTCATTTTTTTAAGATCTGCGACCATATTTTTAAGGCGCGAGATCGGAGTTTGCTTGCTTCCGGTCACGCCGATAGCGCCCACGCCGTAGATGAAGCCGCGCGCGCGGCTCAAAACTCGCGCGGCGCGGTGCTCGCTCGTAACACTAATGAGCGGGATGAGCGCGATACCGAACTCCTCGCAAAGCGCGAAAATTTCTTCGTTTTCTTCATACGGCAGATCGGGGATTATTAGTCCGCTGATGCCGTAGCGCGCCGCCTGCACTACAAACTCGCGCGCGCCGTAGGCAAAGATCACGTTGTAATAGACCAAAAACACGAGCGGCTTATGCGTTTGCACCTCTTTTAAAATTTCAAATACCTTCTCCGCGTTTACGCCGTTTTGCGCCGCGGAAAAGCTCGCTTTAAAAATTTCCGGACCGTCCGCGAGTGGATCGGAATACGGGATGCCAATCTCAAGCAGATCGATCGCGCTTTCATCTAAATTTGACAAAAACTCCTTCGTGTGCGCGGGGCTCGGATAGCCAGCCACGATATAGCCGATGTTCGCCTTTTTGCCGGCAAAGGCCGCTTTGATCTTATCCATAAATCGTTCCTTTTTTGTAGTTCATCACGGTATCCATATCCTTATCGCCCCTGCCGCTTACGTTTACGACGATCGTTTTTCTGTCTTTTAACTGCGGACAGAGCTTTTGCAAATACGCTAACGCGTGCGCGCTTTCGATCGCAGGGATGATGCCCTCTAGTCTA
>NZ_CALIMQ010000201.1 GCF_938045535.1 uncultured Campylobacter sp.
GCCTGCATTATAGACGCTGCAAATCCCATCTTTGTGCCAAATGCTAAATACCATTGCCCTTTCGTCGTTAAAAAGATAAAATTTCATCCGCTTGGCATTCAGCGCAGACTTGTAGTTATTGCCGTAAGACTTACCCGCTTCATCGAGCACAAGCGTCCTAAGCTCGCCCCTATCCATAGAATACGCGCCTAAATTTCTGCCATTTTCATACAGATCCTCGCCCGCAAATTTATAGATCACGGTTTTGTTGCCGTCGTAAAATTTAAACTCCTTGTCGCTCTTAGCGGGGCGCAATATCCCGCATCCCCCAAGTAGTGCCGCCAAAACGGCAAAAATTATAAAATTTCTCATTTATCTCTCCTTAAATTCTAATCTTTCGCCGCACCTTGTCGCCGTATCGCGAGCCCTACCTCAAAATTTCAAGGCGTTTTGCGCCCTCAAATTTTAAAATTTCGCCCTACTTCTCGCCGAAGCGCTCCTTTAAAATTTTATACGCCTCGTTGATCTCCTGAAGCTTCTTCGTGCCCTCTTGGATGATCTCCTCGTCCGCGCCCTTGCCCATCAGAATGTCGGGATGGTATTTTTTCACGAGCTCGCGATATTTTTTCTTGATCTCGTTAAACGTAGCGTCCTTGGAGAGCCCCAAAATTTCATACGGATCTCTTTTGCTTTTGGCGGAGCCTTGCGAGCCGCCCGAATAGCCGCCATATCCACTCGAATACCCGCCGTATGAACCGCCCGAACTTTGCGAGCCTCCGTAGCCCGAACCCGTCGTGCCGCCATAGCCGTAGCCCGTACCGCCGCCATAACTGCTGCTTCCGTAGCCGCCAGTGCTTCTGCCGCCGTATTTGTCCCAGTACCCGCCGCTTCTTGTGCTATAGCCGTCGTATTCGTCGTAAGCGGAGCTGCTTTGCGAGCCGCCGTTTTCGTAATATGTGCCGTAAAAGCTGCGCTCAAAGGTCGCGAAAATCTGGCTTTGGATATGCTCTGCAATGCCCAATCCGTCGCAGATCTGCGAGATCGTGCGCCGCTCCGCCGCGCTAAAACCGCGATCGACGTAGGCTAAATTTAAAAAGAAATAGAT
>NZ_CALIMQ010000202.1 GCF_938045535.1 uncultured Campylobacter sp.
ATTTTCCTACAAAAAATCTATTTTTATAAATTATTTTATTATATTTAAGTGAATATTAAAGATATAATTAAAATTTTACAAATTATTTTACTCGCTAATATTTTTTATCCTTAAGATAAAATTTAAAACAACTTAAACAAATATTGTGTAATATTTCAAAAGTATCTTGACCTAAGGCGAAATATGGAAAATATATTTTTAGAATCTTACGACGTATTTAAGGTATCGAAAAATGCGAGCAAGCTAAAAATTTACAACGACTTTCTAAGAGACAACAAAAGATACTCTGTAACGCGCTGTTATTATGTCATAGTCGTGGATAATACCTTTTTGACCTACTCGCATTTGATGATTTATGAGGAGTTGCTTTATCTTCTGTATTCGCAGAACAAGCTAAAAAACGGCGATTTTTTGCTGACACTCAAAAAATCGGAGCTGGCGAAAAAATTTAAGACCGATATCACAAAAAGCGCTACCGAGACGATAAAGCGCCTTTATGAGATGCAGCAGGTCAAAATCACTATTTTCGTAAAAGACAAAGTCGAAAAACAGATGAATATCATAGAACGCATCGACGCACCCGTGACCGAAAAATACGGAGACATCCCCCGACGAGATCAATATCTCGCTAAATTCCGAGTTCGTGCGGCTCTACCGTTGTGCGTATCTGGATAAGATCGAGTATTTAAATAGCTTTGATATCGAGCAGGGCAGCTTCATCCGCTACTTTATGCAGCACGAGCTGGACGGCGGCGTCAAAAGCTCTGCGATCATCGATAAAATGGGCGTTACGACGTATCTACCCTTCACTTATAAAAAGCGCTTCGAGCAAGAGATCGCAAGGGTGAGCTTTTACTATAAAAACGAAAAATTTTGCATAAAAGACGGCTTCGTCGTCATCGAAAACCACGAAAACAAGGCGATAGATAATCAAAACGCGTCGATTGAGCTTTTCGGCGCGATATACGAGCAGATAACGCAAAACTGCACCAAATCCGTTACGCTCAATGAGCAAAATTTAGCAAAGTATTATGCGCGCTTCGGTAGGTTTGAGACTAGCCAGACGGTATTTAAAATTCTAAGCAACATGGAGCTCATGCTAAATCAATCGATGCAGAAAGAAAACGCAAAGATCGCCTGCTTTTCGCACTTTTTCGAAAGTATCGTCTGCAAAAACGGCGAGGAATTTGAAATTTTGATCGAGCTAAATCAAAAGGGCTTTGAGTATATCGTCTCGCGCAGCGCAAATTTGGACTTTTGGAATGTCGAATCCGCAGACTATGGACTCACGCCGTATCCCGTAAATAGCTGTGCGACAAACGGCAAGCTGGGGTAAATTTAAGTCGGTAAATTTTAAAAATTTATCCGCAAAATACGGGAGTACGCCCGCTGCATCAAGGACAAGGCGCGGGCAAATTTTAAAAATTTACTCCTGCGTCCTTAGCTCGGCGATGAGCCCGTCAAGCTCGCCGCTATTTTGCGCGCTCAAAAGTCGCTCGTTTATGAGCCGCATTTGCGCCGAAAACTCGCTATCAAGCATATCCGCGACGAAATTTTCGCTCTCGCTCTCATCCGTCACCGGATACATATCGCGCCAGATGTCGGTTATCCACCAGCCGCACTTCGAGACGCAGGTAAAGTCCTTCAAAACGCCCGTTTTTAGCTTCATCATCACCTCGTCGATTTGCTTGATCTCGCTTGCGACGAAGTCTTTATGGATGCCGTCTAGGCAGGTGAAAATGCGGTGTCCTAGGCTCTGGACGCTGTTTTCGGAGCAGATCCTAAACTGAAAGATGCTATCTTTAAAATTTAGATCGGATAAGCAGATTGGATGCTTTTGAGTAAAATTCGGAAACGAATCAAAGCTCCTATCGTCGATGCTAAGCGCCCAGTTAGAGCTTGGATTTTTGCGGGCGAACTCGCCAAAACTTAGTCTGATAAATTCTTTATAGCTTAGCTCTTCGGCGGTGAAAAAGTCGTAGTTAGCGCAGTTTGCAGCTTTAAAATCTTTAAATTTCATGATCCCTCCCGTAAAATACCGTTTCAAATTTACTCAAAGTAGTATTTTATCATTTTGCGGGATTTATTTTTATTAATACGAATAAATTTAATCAAGAATTCGCAGCTCAAATTCCAACTAAAGCTTATTGCCATATTTTGGGTAGTGTTTGTGCATGCCAAATAGTAAAATTTAATGACATTTGAAATATCTTGAAGAAATTCCGCCGCTTGGAATTTCGCACCGCAAAATTCCAAGATCGGCATTCCAAAGTAAAATTCTGCGCATAGGATTTTGGTGCAGAATTTTGCTCAAGATAAAGCCTCGCCAAATACAGCACAGAAGCTCCATTGAAACCGAAATCTTGCGGATTTGCGGCACCTAAATTTACGCGCTACGCACGAAGTTAAATTTTAATTCGCGCTGCGAAATAAATCATAAAATTCTATTTCACCAGCTCGTAATTATACTCTTTCGTTCCGTCGAGTAGATTTGTGACGTTGTAGCCTAGCTCATTTAAGGCCTTGGCGAGCTTGGCGCTGCGGTTGCCGCTGTAACAGTGTGTGATCATCTTTTTGTCTTTATTGGCCTCAAGCACATCCTTGTAATTTTCTAAAGGCTCGCCATCAGGAATATTTATAGCGCCCTTCATATGCCCCGCGTCGTAGTCCTGCTTCTGCCTAGCGTCGATGATCAGCACGTTTGGATCATTTGCTATTTTCAAAAACCCCTCCGCGTTTATGCTGCCGACCTTATACAGCTCGTAGTCGTACTGCTTCACACCGGGCGCGTTCATAAGCACATTGAAGCCCTTTTGTTTAAGCAGATCAAGCGCCTTTCCACTGCGATTACCGGTATTGCAATAAAGCACGACGTTTTTATCCTTGTAGGCGTTTATCTCGTCCAACCTACTTTCAAGCTCTCCAAGCGGAATGTTGATCGCGTGTTTTATATGGCCTGCAGCGTACTCATCTGCACTTCTAACGTCAATGACTAGATAATTTTCTTTCGCCCTATTATCCTCCTCTATCGCCGATAGCGCCGCGCCGCTTATAGCGTAACCGTTAGGCTGTTGCATCTCGGCGCCGCAAGTCGCGAAAGATCCCAATGCCGCCAGCAAAACTGCACTTTTTAAAATTTTGTGAGAAATAAATTTCATATGTTTCCTTTGAATTTTGGCTTTTAAAGCGGGAGATTATATCAAAAATTTAGCTAAATAGTGTGAATTTGTGCGGAATGCGTTAGATTATGCCGACGCGAGATTTGCCGATGTGAAAACGCGAAAGAGACTCGAATAAAAAACTTTTGCCAAAATATCTTAAAGGCTCGTAGGTAAAGATACTTTGCGTAAATTTATCTTTTAGAGACGGAGCAACAAATTCAAAAAAACTCACATTTGCCCGAAGGTAAATTTTATACTTTTGCCAATTTTCATTATTTTTCAAGTATAAGTAAGATATAATCCCAAACTTTTCGGGGCGCTATTGCGGCTCTTAAAGGAATTAAAGATGGTGTCAAGAGAGAGACTTGAACTCTCGACCTCCGGCTTATGAGACCAGCGCTCTAACCAGCTGAGCTACCTTGACACAAATAAAGAAACGGCAGTATAGCTAAATATTCTTATTTTTAATTGAAACACTTTAAAAGGAGAGAAAATGAATGCGGCTTTGGTTTTATTAGTCGTCATAGTTTTGTTAGTTTTGGCGTTAGTGGGCGTTTATAACTCGTTCATCGCCAAGCGCAACCAGGTGCGAAACATCGCTTCCACTGTCGATACGCAGCTTAAAAAACGCTACGACCTCATCCCAAATTTAGTTAGCGCCACGCGCGAATACATGAGCCACGAAAACGCCGTGTTAACGCGCGTTAGCGAACTTCGCTCGCAAGCGATCAATGCGGCTTCTAACGCGGACAAATTTAAGCTAAATAGCGAAATTTCGACTCTTTTAGGACAGATCCGCATTGCGGTAGAGGCGTATCCGAACCTCAAGGCTAACGAATCGTTTGCCAAGCTACAAAACGCGTTAGGCGAGTGCGAGGAGCAGATCAGCGCCGCACGCCGCGCTTATAACGGCGCCGTTACAGTTTATAATAACGCCTGCGAGATGTTTCCTACTAACATCATCGCCAGCGTTTTCAACTTTGCTAAAGCGGAATTTTTCGCCGCTAGCGAGCAAGAAAAGCAAGCCCCGAACGTCTCCGAGCTTTTCAAAAAATAAGCGCGAGACGTAGAAAATTTGCGATGAAATTTTAAAATTTCATCGCAAATGGCTCCAAACGCCGCGAGTCTAAATTTATAGTGAATAAAACAGATCGCACATAAAGCATGCACTTTTAAAATAGACTTGCTTTGCCCCCCCCCGCGTGCTCGTCATCTCGTTTGAGATATTTTTCGGCGCGCGGTACTTAGAATTTTAACAATAAAATTTTACGAAATTAATTTGATTTGTATTTTCTTGCTGCGCAGGAGCTCGTTTTAACAAACAGTGCAACGCCAAATTTTAAAAGTCTAAATTTCACAGTTTAAATTTTGGCTAGCTTGCCGCCGGCGTTACTTACGCAGGCGGCAGAAAAAGTGACGCTGCCTTAGTCATGCGTTATTTTGCAAATTTGCGCTTCGGTTGCGATTGCAAGGTCCTTCGGCGCGAGAGCAATCTGTTTTCCGCGCACGCCTGCGCTAACGTAAATTTTATCCTGCGTTAGCGCTTTTTCATCGATGAAGGTGCGGAAGTGTTTTTTCATCCCAAGCGGCGAGCAGCCGCCCCTGATGTAGCCCGTAACCTTTTGTAAATCCTTCAAATCCATCAGCTCGCAACGCTTCGCGCCGCAGATGTGCGCTAGCGCCTTGAGATCCAGATTTAGATCGCCTTGCAGGCAGGCTACGACATATTCGTGATCCGCCGTGCAAACTATCGTTTTATAGACCCGCTCGATCGACTCGCTCACGCTATTAGCCACATGCACCGCGTCTAAATTTGAAGGATCCGCCGCGTATTCTTTGATCTCGTAGGGAATTTTCAAGCTGTCCAGTACGCGCGCGGCGTTTGTTTTTGAGCTCATTTCGCCTCTTTTCTTAAATTTAATAGCGGATTTTGTTTTCTTTCAAAAAATCGCGCAGATCTTCGTATTCGCTCTGATCGAAATAGCGCCATTTGCCGGGCTTTAGCGTTCCAAGCGTCATCCTACCGAATGCCGTGCGCTTAAGCTCCACGACATCCAGATCAAAATAGCCGAAAAATCTACGCAGCTCGCGATTTTGACCCTCGTTGATGATCGCCTTTATCTTCGTATAACCGCCGCTGCTAGGCATTATGCGGTAGCCCAAAAAGGGCTTAAATTCCATCGATTTGATCTTGCTTTTGGCGTGCGCGCCCTTGCTCGCATCTGCGGCGAAAAAGCCCTCTCGGATCGCCGTTACTACCTCGTCCCCTACCTCGCCTTTTACCTTTAGATAGTACTCTCGCTCGATGTCGCTGTTCATCAGCGCCGTGGCGATCGCCGGCGCATCGGTTAGTAGCAAAAGCCCTTCGCTTGCGAAATCCAAACGCCCCACGCTAACAAATCTGCTAAATCCCTCCGGCAAGCTATCGTAAATCGTCCGCCTGCCGCGATCGTCCTTTTTAGTAACTAACTCGCCTTTGCGTTTGTTATAAACGATCATCGTAAATTCCGTCTTAGGCTTGATGAGGCGCGAGCCGATGCGGATCTTCTCCTCGCCGCCAACCTCTATAAAATCGCTAACGACGCGGCCGTTAATGCTAACCTTGCCCTGCTTAATCAGCTCGTCCGCCTCACGGCGCGAGTAGGCAGTGTTATGAGAGATAAATTTGTTCAGACGCATCTTTTGCATTATTTTAGCCCCAGGCTCGTTAGATCATGGATATGCAAGATCCCCGCGGGCACGCCGTTTTCGACCACGGGCAGGACTTGAATTTTAAATTGCTCGATCAAATTTAGCGCGTCTATGGCTAACATATTTTTATCGTCCAGCATTTTAGGGTTTTTGGTGGCATATTTTAGCGCATCGCCATTGATATCGAAGTCCTCTCGCATCAGCGCGCGGCGCAGATCGCCGTCGCTCAAGATCGCCTCAAGCGCGTCTTTTTCGTTCACTAACAAAACGGTGCCGAGCTTTCCGTGAGTCATAACGTCGATAGCTTGTTTTAAGCTGGCGTTATGCTTTATAACCGGTAAATTTTTACTTTGCATCACGTCTTTTACTTTGACGAAGAGCCGCTTGCCGAGGCTTCCGCCTGGATGAAAATTTGCAAAATCTTCTTTGCCGAATCTGCGCCGTCTCATCAAACAGATCGCTAACGCGTCTCCTAACGCAAGTGTTAGCGTCGTAGAAACCGTCGGTGCGGCGCCTAGGGGGCAAGCCTCTTTGACGATATTTAGGCTTATGAACTCATCGCTAACCTTACCGAGCGAGCTGTTTTTATCGCGCGCCATCGCGATGATCTTCACGCCGAAACGCTTAAGATGAGGCAGGATCCTAACCAGCTCCTCGCTCTCGCCGCTAAAGCTGATCGCAAGCACCATGTCGTCCTTACCGATCATGCCCAAATCTCCGTGCAGCGCCTCGGTAGGGTGGACAAAAAACGACGGCGTACCGGTGCTGGCAAGCGTCGCGGCGATCTTGACGCCTATGTGGCCGCTCTTGCCCACGCCGGTGACGATTACTTTGCCTTTGCAAGCCAGGATCAAGTTTACGGCTCGCTCAATTTCGTCGCCGATAAGCTCCGCATGCCGCAAAAGCTCCGCTCCTTCGAGCCTCAGCACCTCTCGTGCCGTATCTAAAATTTCACTCATTAAACCTTCTTTTTAAAATTTACTTTCATTTTGCGCCTCTTTGCGCCACGCTTAAATTTACGCTAGCTAAAATTTCACGCCTTTGAAATTTGCGCCATAAAATTTTAATCCGCAAAATTCTGCGCCGCTTCGTTCGTATAACTGCGGGCTTACTAGATGCTCTTTAAATTTTGCTTTATGCCGAAATTTTACTCTTCACTTTAAAATTTCACGCCGTAAAACCAGCACACATTGCAAAATTTTACACCCAATAGCTCATCCGCGCCATAAAATTTCACTTGCCTGCCGCAGATCAAAGCCTCTTTGCGCGCTAAATTTAGCCACGCTTACATCAAATAGATCACCGGTACGATGGTCGGATATTTTTTGATCTTTCTAAAGATGTGTTTGCGCACGGCCTGGCGGATCTTGCCCTCCAGCGCCCAGTGATCGAGCAGAATTTCATCTTTTAAATTTGCCAAAAACTGCTCGATGATGCCCTGCATCTCTTTGGTAAAGTGCGCCGTTTGGTTCTCTGCGACGAGTCCGTAAGTGATGACGCGCGTCTGAATGAGCCTCTTTTCGTTTTTGTCGATCTGCGCGATAATGACCGCGACACCCGCATCGGCTAAATTTTGGCGGTGCTTGACGATCTCGTCGGAGATCTGTTTGTTGATCTGGTTGTCAATGAAGACCTTGCCCGTCTTGACGGTCTTGACGCGCTTTAGATATTTTTCGCAAACCTCCATCTGATCGCCGTCGTTCATCAGATAGATATTTTTCTCCTCGATACCGCACTCCATCGCGGTCTCTTTGTGTTTTACGATGTGGTTGTATTCGCCGTGTACGGGTAGGAAAAATTTCGGCTTTATCAGGCGCAGCATGAGTTTTTGCTCCTCGATTGAGGCGTGCCCGCTTACGTGTATCTCGCTAAAGTCCTGGTACGCGACCTTTGCGCCGCTTTTTAGCAGGTAGTTAAGCACGGTCGAGACGCTGCTTTCGTTGCCGGGGATTGCTTTGGCGCTGATGATTACTTGGTCGGTGGATTTGATCTTGATATATTTGTGCTCGTCCGTCGCCATGCGATACAGCGCGCTCATCGTCTCTCCCTGCGAGCCGGTAGTAACGATTAAAACCTCATTATCGGGGTATTTGGAGACCTGATCGGCATCGACAAAGATCTTTTTGTCTAAATTTACATATCCAAGCTCCATCGCGGTAAATAAATTTCGCTCCATGCTTCGTCCGATGACGCAGACCTTGCGGCCGTATTTTACGCCGCGCTCAATAGCCTGATAGACGCGGTGGATGTTTGAGCTGAAGGTGCTCATTATCACGCGCCCCTTACAGCTTGAAAATATCGTATCAAAGGTCTTTCCTACCGAGCTTTCGGACTTTGTGATCCCCTCTTTGTGCGAGTTCGTGCTATCGCTCATCAAAAGCATAACGCCGCGATCGCCGTAATACGCAAGGCGGTTCAGATCGGTCGGATAGCCGTCGATCGGCGTGTGATCGATCTTAAAATCGCCCGTATGGATGATCGTACCCGCCTTCGTCGTGATCGCAAGTGCGCTCGCATCGATAATCGAGTGCGTTATGTGGATAAACTCGACTTCAAAATCGCCGATCTGATAGAGCTGGCGCTTCTGCACGGGGCGGAAGTAGCTACGCTCGGCTTTAAGGCCGTGCTCTTCAAATTTATTGCTTATCATCCCCAAAGGAAGCGGCGTAGCGTAGATCGGGAATTGGAATTCTTTGAAAAAATATGGCATCGCGCCGATATGATCCTCGTGCGCGTGGGTGATGAGGATGCCCTTGATCTTATTTTTTATCTTGCGGACATAATCAAAATCGGGGATCAAAATATCCACTCCAAGCATGCTCTCCTCGGGAAAGCTCATGCCCACATCGACGATGATTGCGCTCGTATTGGTCTCAAAAACGGTCATATTCGCACCGATCTCGCCCAGCCCGCCAAGCGGCGTGATACGCACCGTCTCATCGCTACGGTTAGCATTTTTAAGCGGATGCAAGCGCTCCTCGTGGATCAGCTTATTTTCCGCGATCGCCTCTTCCATCGCCTTCTGCCACGGCTCGTTGCCCGTGAGGCTCTTTGGCATATTGGAGCGCTTTTTGTGCTTTTTCTTTTTCTGCGCGTCCGAAGAGCTATCGTCTGAGGCGTTAGAATTTGCGCCTTTTGCGTTATTGCCGCCCGATTTTGCGGCGCCGTTTAAATTTGCACCGCTCGCACCGTTTGAATGCGTAGCGTTTAAACCGCCATTTGACGCGCCACCCACAGAATTCGATCCGTTGCGAGAGCCGTTTTTTGAACCCTTTGAACGAGCGGAATTTTGCGCGTTTTTCGCGCCTTTATTTTTGCGGGAGCCGTTTTCATGCTCGCCGCCAAATTCCGCGCCGCCCGCAGAGCCCTCACTCGCGATAGATTTTTTTAGATTTTCCTTGCGTTTTTTGTAGCGATTGCTTTTTTTAAGTCGTTCGACGCCGTTTTCATTTCTATTTTCTTCCATCTTTTACCTTTAAATTTTTAAAAATTTCTAAAAAAAGGGTGAAATTTAACTCGTGCGCCCGAACCGTGGGCGGAATTTTCAAATTTAAAAAGATCTCTTCGGCTAAGCCTCTATCAAATTTTGCGCTTAAATTTTTAATAAGCGTCTTTCGCGGCGCGCTGAAAGATACGCGCAAAAAGCTTTTAAATTTCTCGTATTCATCGAGACTTTGGAAACGGGCGCAACTTTTTACGCCGAGACTCTCCGCGCTTTCCTCGACACCGGGTTTGAAATTTTTGCCTTTTACGAGCCTGATCACCGACGAAGTTACCTTCGGCGCAGGCTCGAAGCAGCCAGGCTCAACGTCGAATAGAAGCTCGCAACCGCCCGCGAGATCGGCTAGGATCGAAAGAGCGCTAAAATCGCTCTGCCCGGCTCTAGCGCAGAATTTTAAAGCGACCTCCTTTTGGATCATCACCAAAAATCCGCTGCATAACTTATCGTCGATCGCTTGCAAAATCATCTTCGTAGCGACGTAGTAGGGCAAATTTGCGACCAAAAAATATTCGCCGCAGCCAAGACCCCGCTGCTGCCAAATCCGCAAAGCATCGCCCAAAACGAGCTCAAGCTCGCCGCTAGCGATCTGCTGCGCAAATTTAGCGCTTAAAATTTGATATAAATCTTCATCTATCTCGAAACTTTTTAATCTGTAAAATTCCAAAAGCTTACGAGTTAAATCACCTAAGCCAGCCCCGATCTCAACGACATTCTGTACATTCTCGGGAATCGCTTGGATGATCTTGCTTAAAACGGTTTCGTCTTTTAAAAAATTTTGCCCGAACTCTTTTTTCGCCCTAATCATCGCGAGAGTCTAGCCAAATTTTACTTATAAAGTCATTATGTTAAGTAAAATTTAGCTAAAATCATAAAAAATTTTATTCCGAAGGGCTGCTTTGAATAGATTCGCAAAACGCATAATCCCATGCCTAGATGTCAAAGACGGACGGGTGGTAAAGGGCGTAAATTTCGTAGGTCTCGTAGATGCGGGCGATCCGGTCGAGATAGCCAAACGCTACAATGAGGAGGGCGCGGACGAGCTATGCTTCCTCGATATCACGGCGTCGCACCTTGAGCGCGATACGATCGTGGACGTCGTGGAACGGGTCGCGCGCGAGCTTTTTATCCCGCTGACCGTGGGCGGCGGCATCCGCACGATCGATGATATCTCGCGCCTACTAAACGTCGGCTGCGACAAAATAAGCCTCAACTCCGCCGCGATAAAAAATCCGAATTTAATAGACAAAGCGGCGAACAAATTCGGCTCACAGTGCGTCGTGGTAGCGATAGATGCGAAACGAAATTCTAGTGAAATTTCGCGCGGCAATTTATATGGTGCGGCAAGGAATTTGAGCGAGAGTTTGCACGACGGCGCACGGAATTCGGATGCGAATTTACGCAATGAGGCACAGAATTTTAGAGAGACTTCACGCAGCTCGCAGGATGAAATTTTAACTGGGAACGGCGAACTTTGCGGCTATAGCGTGTTTATAAACGGCGGCAGGCTGGATACCGGCAGGGACGCGCTTGCTTGGGCGAAAGAGGCGCAGGAGCGCGGCGCGGGAGAAATTTTACTCACATCGATGGACTGCGACGGCATTAAAAACGGATTTGAGTTAAATTTAACGCGGATTTTTAGCGCGCTTGATATCCCTGTGATCGCAAGCGGCGGTGCGGGTAAAATGGAGCATTTTAAGGACGCATTTTTAGCAGGCGCGGACGCATGTCTAGCGGCATCGATTTTTCACTTCAGAGAGATCGAAATCAAGGCACTAAAAGCGTATTTGCAAAAACAAAATATTGAAGTGAGACTGTAAATTTGGTCAGATTTATACCGCAGGGTTGAAACTTAGCCGCCAAAGCGACCAAATAATTAATTTTATTTCAGCCTTTATTATCTTGCAAGTTTTTTGCAAGCATCGTTTTTGCTTAGATAAAATTTCTTCGTTTTAGCTAAATTATAAGCTTTTTTTATGATACTTTTCCATCTTCTACCCGCCACCTGCACTACTACCATTATGGAAGATAAAGGTACAGCTCTCATAGATGTTTACTCGATTTATTTTAATTTCATCCGATACTTTACGACGAAAAAATTTCAAAATTTAGCTTTAAATTTATCGTCATTTTGCTATGATTAGTGAAAAATAATGAAAGCGTGAATGCGTAAATGATAATCTCTGCTGGACGAAATGAAATTTTTGATTTTGCCCTGCCTATGGGTGTAGGGCTAGTAGATATGAGTATAAATTTGACTAAATTTTTATGCGAAAATAGGCAAAGCTTGCCGAGTGAAATCATTTTCGTGGGTTCTGCGGGGCTATATAAAGAAGGTAAAATTCTAAAAATTTATGAAAGCAGATCGGCTGCAAACTGTGAGATATCGGCGCTTTATGAGCTTTCATACTCCCCGATTAGCTATGAAATTATAGCTAGGAATTCTACCAATGTTTCATATGAAACAATAATTAATAGCTCAAATTTTATCACGACCGATAAAAAATCCGCGCTAAAATTCTTTGAGCGTGGTTATTTTTTAGAAAATATGGAATTTTTTTCGGTTCTCAAGGTAGCACAAAAATTTCAAATTCCCGCTTACGGAATTTTTTGTGCGACGAATTTCTGCGATTCAAATGCTCACGCAAATTTTTTAAAAAATCACGCCGCTGCAAAAAAAAATTTAACTAAATATCTAAAAACTAAGGCATTAATTTGAAAAATATCTTTGATTTTACGATGAAAGAGCTTGAAAATTTCATCGAACCGAAATTTAGAGCCAAGCAAATTTACGAATGGATTTACAAAAAGAATGTGGATGACTTCACACAAATGCTAAATCTACCAAAAGAGATCCGTCAAAGTTTAGCTCAAAATTTTTATTTAGATCCACTTGAATGCGTCAGATCCGAAACAAGTAGTGATGGCAGTATCAAATACCTTTTCGCTCTCAAAGATGGCAAGACGATAGAAAGTGTCCTGCTACCGATGAAGGATGAACTGCGAGATGAAAACGAAAAAATTATAAGACACGCGCGCTACTCAATCTGCGTAAGTTCGCAAGTGGGTTGCAAAATTGGCTGCACCTTTTGCCTGACAGCAAAAGGTGGCTTCGTACGGAATTTAACTCCAGGCGAAATCGTGGCTCAAATTTGGCTCATCAAAAAAATGAACGCGATCCCGTACGAGCGCCGCGTCAATGTCGTATATATGGGGATGGGCGAACCGCTTAATAACCTAGACAACGTTGCCAAAGCCGTGCGAATTTTAAAAGAAAACGACGGACTCGCAATAGCGCCGCGTCGCCAAACGATAAGTACAAGCGGACTTTCTACGCAGATAAAAAAGCTTGGCGAAATGGATCTTGGCGTGCTACTCGCGATCTCACTGCATGCAGTGGATGACGAACTGCGTGAAAAACTAATGCCGATAAATCGCGCCTACAATATCGCATCGATCATGCAGGCGGTGCGCGAGTTCCCAATCGATCTGCGAAAACGGGTGATGTTTGAATATCTAATAATCGATGGGATAAATGACCGCTCAAGCGATGCCAAAACGCTAGTGAAGCTTCTGCACGGCATTCGCGCAAAAGTAAATCTGATCTATTTTAATCCGCACGAAGGCTCGAGCTTTGGCAGGCCAAGCCCCGAAAACATGGTGAAATTCCAAGACTATCTCTGCGCGCACGGCATTACTTGCACGATCCGCCAGAGCAAGGGGCTAGATATCAGTGCAGCGTGCGGACAGCTCAAGCAAAGAAACGAGCAAGGTAAAATTCCGGCTCAAAGTGCTATCAGTGCCGATAAAATTTCGAACAAGTAGAGGAGAAATTCGGCGATTATTTTCAGACCGTAAGGCAGATCGGCAAAAAATTTATAAAGGAGTAGCAATGGACGCGCAAAAATAATGGATGAGATCGGCGTCTTCTTAGACAGATCGCTGCTTAAAAAATCCTAGATTACAAAGGCGGAAATTATTCGCTTTATCGAGGCAAAATGGGCGGAGGCGGACGATGAGAAAAACCGCGTCTATGCCTCATACATCTACGCGGCGCGCATGGTAAATGAGTACAAATGGGCGCGACGCCCCAAATATGCTGCGCTGGCTAGGCAAGATGGACAAGTACGCCAGAAGTAATGAAAATCCGCCCTACGTGAGCGATTATTATAAAGGCGAATGCTGCCTCGAGTGCGAAGCAGAGCAGGAGGCGCTTAAATTTTTGCGCAAAAGCTACGAAGCGAATGAGGAGCACCTTTTCACCCGTAGCCCAAAGGTCGCGGAGTTTTTTAATGCACATCTTGCGGAGCCTAAAATTTTTCCTAAATTTGAAGATGAAGAATACGAGGACTTTAGTTTCCCGCTGCGGCTGGAGTATTTCGGTAAAGCTTTAGAGCAAGAAGATGAGTTTTGCTGCACCTTTTTAGATGAAGACAGCGAAGAGACGGACGAGTCAAGCCGTATGCGCTCAAACGCAATCGAGTTTTTAAAGCAAAATCAGGAAGAAATTTTAACGGGCATCTTAGCTGAAATTTTAAAAAACTACCCAAAATGGCAAAAAATTTACGACTATCCGAGCGAGACGAAAAGCGATTTCATGCCAGGCATCAGCACGCCGCAGGAGCTTAGCGAACTATTGGAGCTACAAAATATCTATATCCTAGACGGCGCGAAAATCGGCTTTGAGTTTAGCTGCTCGTGGGACATGGAGCATGGACTAGGCGTGATGACGCGCAAAGGCAAGGTCATAAATATCGGCGAAGCAGAAGTGGCGTTTATGGCTATTTGAAAAAATAAACCAAATTTTAAAGCATAAAACAAATTTTTATAGTTACTTTTAGGTTAAATTTTACGCATTTTTCTTTATTGTTTTTACAATATACAAACGCAAGAAGTCGAAATAATAAAATTATATGTCATAGCTTAATCTCACGCAAATTTTATCGGTCCAATTTTCACTAATTT
>NZ_CALIMQ010000203.1 GCF_938045535.1 uncultured Campylobacter sp.
TCTAAAATTTTTGGAGTAATAACAAGCCCCGGCAGATCTAAGGAATTTACGGCGTGCTTGCCGGCAAATGCCCCCAGGCCTCTGCCAAATATCCCGTTTACGCGCCCGTTCATATCATAAATCTCGCTGCCATCGCAGTGAAAGACATTGCCCGAGATGCACTCGCATTTAAGCCCATCTGCAGCCTCTGTGTATCTGTAATCCTCGACGTAAAGCGCACCGCTTACGCCACGGACGCTACTAATGGGATTGTAAATTAACACGGCTAGAATTTCATTCTTTTGAGGATTTGAGATCTCCCATTCCACGGCGCGATATGAGCTAAGCAGCAGCACAATGGGCTTATCGGATTTAGCTAAATTTAGCTTGACGCGATTATTCATCTGCGCGCTTTCGTAGATCGCGCCAAGCCACAGATCGTAGTCTTTATCCGCAGGGATCTTGGCTACGGCGTCCTTTTGACGATAAAAGGGCTCGACATCCTTAAAATCCACGAAAAGCTCGCTGGAATGCGCGTCATTTAAAAACCACGCTTCGATCTTGTGCTTGCCCTTGCTAAATTTATACGTAAGCGGGCGCTTTTGATTGCTCGACGTCCCGCCCAGCACGTCCGTGCCGTCTACGGCGATTACCAGCGTAGACCAGCCGTAATCTCCTAGCACCATCTTTTCGACATCTGCGTCGAAATTAAACTCACCGACCCAATACGCCATAAGATTTGGAGATGGAATTTCATGGAAGGAATTTCCTTCATAATTGACGCTGATGCGATCGACGTTTTCAGAGAAAACCACTTTCTTAGGCTCATCTTTATTCAGATAAAACGCCAAAAACTTATCCTGCGGGATCTGCGCATCCGCAGTAATCTCTTTCGCCCATTTTTGCATATTGCTCTCTTGCGCGAACGCCGCAAATGCAAGCACCAAAATAATCAAAAACCTCATTACCGACCTTTCTTATTTCGTATAAAAGTAAAATCCCTAAACCTAAAAGCCCTAGGCTTAGGGATTTTGCCGCCTTGGCTCCACAGCCTATACGAATAAAATTCCAACTGCTTAAATTTCAGCTGCGCGAGAAATTTACTTCCGCGACCGCTACAGATAAAATTCCATCCCAAATAAACTCTACAGAGGCTTTCGCAGATAAACTCCACCACCATAAGGCCCGGCGAAATAAAATTTAAACTAGCGCAATGCTACGGCTATCACTAAAAGCTAGACGCGATAAAATTTCAAGCCTAAAATTCATATTTTAAAGCCCCATCTTAAAATTTTAAAACAGAGCTTTAGCGATAAAATTTCACATTTTAAAATTCCGCGGTAAAGCTTTATGCTTAAAATTCTGCATTTAAAACTCCAAAGCGAAGTTCTACGGCAAATTTTACCTCGCTGAATTGCGCGTTTGGAATTTAATTTTCGCCGTTAAATTCTGCGCTTAGAATTTTATCTGAACCCTCACACAACGAAGCTTGGTAAAATTTTAGCTCGAAATTTCAAACTACGAAATTTCGTGGCGAAATTTTAACGTAGAATTTTGAGCTATAAAATTCGGCGCGAAATCCCAAGCCGCAAAACCCGCGTGAAATTTTACCCGCTAAATTCTATGACGGATTTGTATACCGAAATTTTGCGAGCATTATAAAATTTGCAGCGAAATTAGGCGTGAAATTTCGAACTATGAAATTCCGCGTTGAATTTCAATCTGCAAAATTCAAGAGAAATTCCACGCCGCGCCCGCCAAAGTCTTAATTCGAGCAGGCGCTCTTGCCGTCCATCACCGGCTGGATTGCGGAGTTGTCCGCCAGCTCCTCGCGATCGATCTTCTCGATCTTTTCCCACAGCTTGCGCGCGGCATCTTCGTAACGCTTTGCGCTCAAAGAATCGGGCGCATAGAAGCTCACCGGCTTGCCGCTGTCGCCGCCCTCGCGGATAGCTATCTCGATCGGGATCTCGCCGATTACTTCGGTGTTGTATCGCTGCGCCAGCTTTTGCGCGCCGCCGCGACCGAAGATATCGTACTCCTTGCCGTTATCCGGGCAGATGAAGCCGCTCATATTCTCGATAAGGCCTGCGATCGGGATGTGGAGCTTTTCGAACATATCAAGCCCGCGCGCGCTGTCGTCTAGCGCGACTGTCTGCGGCGTCGTAACGCACACGCCCGCCGTCACCGGCACGCTCTGAGCGAGCGTAAGCTGCGCGTCGCCCGTACCCGGAGGCATATCCAAAAACAGCACGTCCAGATCACTCCACGCCACGTCTTTTAGCAGCTGCTCGATCGCCTTCATTATCATCGAGCCGCGCCAGATGAGGCTCGCGCCCTCCTCCATCAGCACGCCCATGCTCATCATCTCCACGCCGTGGCTTAAGATCGGCTTTAGCTTCTGCCCCACGACGCTTGCTTGCGTTTTGTCTTCGCCTAGCATTCGCGGCAGATTCGGTCCGTAGATATCGGCATCCAAAATCCCTACTCTCTTGCCGAGCTTTGCCGTGCTGATAGCTAAATTTAGCGTCGTCGTGCTCTTGCCTACGCCGCCCTTGCCGCTGCTGATCATCACGAAATGCTTGATCTGCGGCGCGATATTTTTGCCGCTGCGAGAGTTGCTCTTTTCCTCGGCGATCTTGGGCTGTTTGATTAAAATTTCCACGTCCGCCCCTAGCGCCTTTTGCGCCGCCGATCTGAGCTCTGCTGCGATCTCAGGCTTGGCGCTGGGGATTTCGATCCCTACGAAAATTCTATCGCCGATCTCGACCTCTTTTACAAATCCAAAATCCACGATGCTTTTAGAAAAGCCCGGATAGATCACGCTTTTAAGCAAATTTAAGACTTCGTCTTTACTCATTCTTTCTCCTTATTTTCGGTTAAATTTCTACTGATTTTATATGCGCAAAATTTCGGCCCGCACATCGAGCAAAACTCCGCGCCCTTGTAAATTTCATCGCCCAGGCTCTCGTCATGCAGCTCGCGCGCATGATCTGGATCGAAGCTAAGCTCAAACTGCCTGTTCCAATCAAAACCATACCTCGCGTCACTCATCTCGTGATCGCGCTCTATCGCGCCCCCTTTGCCTAGCGCGACGTCCGCGGCGTGAGCGGCGATCTTATGCGCGATGATACCCTCTCTGACGTCTTTTGCATTGGGAAGCCCCAGATGCTCCTTCGGCGTTACGTAGCAGAGCATGCTGGCGCCGCAATACGCAGCCATCGTCCCGCCGATAGCGCTGCTGATATGATCGTAGCCCGCGCCAATGTCGGTCGGAAGCGGCCCCAGCACATAAAACGGCGCGTCGCGGCAGAGCTTGCGCTCTAACTGCATATTAAGCTCGATCTCATTAAACGGAATGTGTCCCGGCCCCTCGATCATCACCTGCACATTTTTTTCATTCGCGCGCAGGGCTAGCTCGCCTAAAATTTCAAGCTCGCTAAGCTGCGCCCTATCGGTCGCGTCGTATAAGCAACCCGGGCGCAAGCCGTCGCCCAGAGATAGCGATACGTCGTAAGCGGCGCAGATATCGCAAATTTCATCAAACGCTTCGTAGAAGGGGTTTTGCTTGTGAAATTTCATCATCCACGACGCTATAAGCGAGCCGCCTCTACTTACGATGCCCATTTTGCGGCGGGACAGCAGCGGCATAAACTCAAGCTTAAAACCCGCGTGGATCGTGAAATAATCCACTCCCTGCCGCGCCTGCTTCTCGATCGTGCTAAGAATAGCGCTCGTTTTTAAATTTTTAATATCGCCCAGCTCATGGATCATCTGATAGATCGGCACCGTGCCTATGGGTACGGGCGAGCGCTCGATTATCGCGGCGCGAATCTCGTCCAGATCGCCGCCCGTGCTTAGATCCATCACCGTATCGGCGCCGTACTTTAAGCAGACCTCAAGCTTTTCCAGCTCGCCCTCAATATCGCTCGTCGTACTCGAGGAGCCGATGTTGGCGTTGATCTTGCACCGCAGCGCGCGCCCGATACCGATAGGCTTTAGGCTTTTGTGATTAACGTTTGCGGGGATGATCGCTCTTCCTTGCGCGAGCAGATCGCACAGGACCCGCACGTCCATGCGCTCGCTTTGCGCGACCTCTCTCATCTGCGGCGTCAGCTCGCCCTTTTTTGCAAAATAGATCTGCGATACGCAGCTTTCGGTCATTTTCGCCTCGCTTCTTAAAAATGCGCGTATAATATAACAAATTTCATTAATCCTTACTTTTCTTTTGCCGTTTATTTTTGTAACGTAAGCTGAAATTTCGCCGCCGCGCCGCGTAAATTTACGCCTAAGCTTAAGATATTTCAGCGCGCAAGCCGCGATTAATTTTGCTTTCATTTTTAATACGTATAATTTCGTAACAAAATTTCAAGGATAAAATTTGAAAGATATATCGCTGATTTTGCTCGCCGCGGGCGATTCGAGCAGGTTCGGGCTGCGCGTCAAAAAGCAATGGCTGCGCGTGGGCGAGCTGCCGCTTTGGCAATACGTCGCACAGAGCATTGCGCGGGCGCACCCATTTAAAAAGATTGTAATCGCCGTGAACGAAGAGGACGTGAGCTATTGCGAGTGCCTCTATACGTGCAGTTTGGCCTCGGCGCGCGGCGAAAGCGCGGAGCGCGGCACGAGCGAGTATAAATTTCAAAGAAAGCTGAGCGGGATCGAATGCGGCGCAGATGATCTAAACGACGCAAGCAAGCCGCGGGGCGCGGAAAATTTTAAAGCTCAAGTCGGATGCAACGCAGATGAATACGGCTCTGTAAATTTAAAATTTCACTTCGTCCCCGGCGGCGCAAATCGCCAAAGCTCGCTAAAAAACGCGCTGCAGCTCATAGAGAGCGAACTCGTGCTCGTAAGCGACGTGGCGCGCGCGCAAATTTCGCCAGGGCTAATCTCCTCGCTGATACGAAATTTAGGCGACATGGACTGTATCAGCCCCTATCTTGGCGTAAACGACACGACCTACCTCGGCGAGGACTTAGTTAAGAGGGAGGAGCTGCGCCTCATCCAAACGCCGCAGCTTTCGCGTACGGCGCTGCTTAAAAAGGCGCTTGAGGGAAGCGAAATTTTTACCGACGACAGCGCGGCAGTCGGCAGCGCGGGCGGACGGTTAGAGTTTATAAAAGGCGAAGCGGGCGCGCTTAAGATCACGCGCGCAAGCGATCTGGCGGCGCTAAATTTAAAACCATGCTCGCGCGATATTTTTTGCGGTATGGGTTACGATGTGCATGCGCTTGAAAAAGGCGCGGGCATCGTGCTTGGCGGCGTGCAGATCCCGTGCGAGTTCGCGCTGATCGCGCACAGCGACGGCGACGTAGCGATCCACGCCCTAATCGACGCTATTTGCGGTGCGGCGATGCTGGGCGATATCGGCGAGCTTTTCCCCGACAGCGACGCCAAATTTAAAGGCGCGGACAGCAAGGAACTGTTACGAAAGGTAATGCGGCGCATCAGAGGCTACGGCTACGAGCTAGTAAACGCCGATATCACGATCATTGCGCAGCGCCCGAAGATCGGCGCTTACAAAGCGCAGATGCAGGAGGTTTTAAGCGAAATTTTAAACTGCGCGCGCGTCAATGTCAAAGCGACCACGACCGAAGGGCTGGGATTTACGGGCAGAAGCGAGGGTATCGCCGCGCAGGCTGCGGTAAACCTGAAATTTTACGACTGGCAAAAGCACGCAGCAAAGGCGCAGGACGTATGAAAATTTTAATAATCGAGAGCGAAAGCTATCTCGCCCAAAGTATCGCAAACAAGCTTGGCGCGCTGGGGCATGAATGCACTAACGCGGCGAGTTTAGCAACCGCGGCGGGCCTTGCGGAGGAGTTTGAGGCGGTGTTACTTTCTACGAGCTGGAGCGGCGCGAGCTTTTATCCGCTGATCGAAAAATTTAGGCGCTCGATCATAATTTTGATGGTCGCCTACGTCGATAGCGAAACGGTGCTAAACCCCGTAAAAGCGGGCGCAACGGATTATATCCAAAAGCCATTTATGATAGAGGAGCTCATCAAAAAGATCGAGCATTACGCGCAGTTTCGCTCGCTAAAATCGCAAAACGAAGCCTACGAAGCGTTGCTTAAAGAGATCTCCCTTTCGTGCGAAATACCGCACACGCGTTTAGCGCAGATAAAATTCCCGCTTCTTTTGCGCGGCGATGCGGCAGCACGGGCGGCGGCGGTATTTAAGATCGCGCTTGCGCTAAAATCGCGCCTTAAAATTCTATCCGCGCAAAGCCCTGAACTGCTAGAACGCGGCGCGGAGATTTTTTACGCACCAGATTTTGATAGCCTAAGCGGCGCACAGAAGGAAAAATTTCTAAGTAAAACCAAATCCATGCGCTTAATCGCCGGATCTATCGGCGCGCAAAAGGGCTTTAGCGACGAAATTACGCTTGGCAGCAGTAAAGAACGCAGTGAAATTTTAAGCATCGAAGAATACGTAAAGCTCACGATCGTAGCGCACCAAGACGAGTATTTCGACTCCGATCTGGCGGCGGCACTTGGGATTTCGCGAAAATCGCTTTGGGAGAAAAGGAAAAAATATGGCATCGCAAGAAAAAAATAGCCGCGCGCGCTCGGCATGGATCGCAGACGGGACAGAAATTTCACGCGATGCGGACAATTTGCACGAAATAAAACCGCTTGAAAGTGAAGGAATTTCAAATGGCACAAAAACTCTAAACGTCGCAATAGTTTCGAGTGACGCGGCGCAGAATTTAGAAGCGAAGCAAAATTTAAAAGCATCACAGAACTCAAAAGCAAAGCGTGATTTAAAAACGATGCGGAATTTAAAAATGTCAAAAGCTAGTAATGCCAGAAAAGAGGAGGCGCGAGCTAAGGACGCGGCAAGAAATTTAAAAGCAGAGCAAGCCGGAAGCGAGAGCAAAGGCGCAAATAATAGCGCAACGCAAATCCGCAAGATAGTGATCTCGCGCTCCGACCTAAACGTCTTGAGCCTGCTCGCAAACGGCGCTTTCGGCAAGAGCTGCGAGCTACTGCGCCCAAGCAAGCTTAGCGTATGCGGCATAAATTTCGTTTTTTCCTGCGCGGACGCAAAAAAAGGCGATATTTTGGAGCTTTATCTTAGCAAGGACGGCATAGCCGAATGCGCCAAAAATTCGCTTAGCGGCGAGAGCGGCGCGTATTTGCTAGCCAAAGAATCACGCAACTTGCAGTATAGAGTTTCTGCTGCAGCGCAAAATGAGCAGAGTTTTGCGAAAAGCGGCGCAGGTTTCGCGCGCACTGCAAGTGCGCAAAGCGCTATAAACGCCACAAGCGAGGGCTTAGACCATATAGAAAGCCTTACTGCGAGCTATGATCAAACTTTTACTCGCAGCACAGATACAAAATCCGTAGTAAATTCGGCGGGAAATTTTATCTCAAATTCCACCGAAAATTTCATCAAAAATTCTACTGCAAATCCCGCCTCTTGCGAGCTTGTCGCGCGCATAAGCGTTAGCGACGTTTATGCCCCAAGCGCAAGCGAGGTCGCAGGCTCAGTATTTCAAAACGCATACGCAGGGCAAACTGCGGTGCAAGGGCGCATCACGCTGCTAAAAAATGGTCTTGCAGAGCAAATCGCGCGCATAAAAAAAGTCGCAAGCTCGCTTGCCGCGCCTAAAATTTCAGCGTTTTTTACCTGCGCCGATCCGATCCACCGCGTGCATGAGCGGCTGATTAGGCATATGATCGACAAGGCGGATTTCGTGGTGATTTTTTTAACCGGCACGAATAGCACGGATGCCCTGCCCTACGAGCTACGCAAAAAAACGCTAAGCCATTTACTGCAAAATTTTTTGGTCGCGCAACGCGCCATGATGATCGATCTGGGCTCGCTTGCGATTTTTGACGACAAGCCCGCACTGCAGTGCGCAATCGCAAAAAATTTAGGTATAAACAAAATAATTTTTGGGCAAAATCACGCAAATATGGAGCTATTTTTCGAAGGCGGCGGCGTGCATTCGGTGCTGGACGAGTATCAAAAGCGCGGCGAAATCGAGATTTTGCTGATGCCCGAATACGTCTATTGCGAGAAGTGTAAGGTGCTAGTAAGCACCAAAAACTGCCCTCACGGCGCTCATCATCACGTGCATTACCGCACGCAAAATCTAAAAGCACTGCTGCGCGCGGGGATTTTGCCACCCGCGATTTTTATGCGTAAAGAGATCTCGGCGATGATTTTAAGCGAGCTTTTTCCCGCGCGGTTTTCAGATCTGCAAAAGCTCTACGACGAGCTTTTTCCAAACAGCGGGATCTTACAGAGCCACGGCGAGAGCGAGTTTTACGAGCAGCTGATGCAGCTGTATCAAACCAGCGCGCTAAAGACGTAGCTCTCGAGGTCGCAACGCAAAAAATGACGTGGAATTTGCGGAAGCTAGGCAGAGGGTAAAATTTCGCGGCGTTAGAATTTACGGCGGCTAGACGTAAAGTAAAATTTCATAGTGCGGAAAGAAAGGACTGCGCGGAATTTTGTAGAATAAAGAGCGTCGGACGCAGATTTGGCGTAAAATTTTGTGGTGCGACGAAGCTAAATTTTTAGAGCATTAGCAGCGGTACGATAAAACGAGCTTTAAATTTTAAAGTCTTGGCTTCGTAGCAAATTTATAACGGCGCAGTAAATTTTGCGGCGAAGCGAATTTAAAATTTTAAGGCGCGATGTATATGTAAGGCAGCACGGCAAATCTAAATTTTAAGCTTTCGGCAAGCGAGTTTAAATTTAGCCAGATGCTCGCAGTAAGTCGCAGTGCATAAATTTGGGCGAGGCACAACGACTGCCACTCGCGCAAAATGCCGTGCGTTTGCGGACGGGTTTGAAAACTCCGCGCAGGCGAGCAAAATTTTAAAATTTTTACGCAAATGAGTAGAATTTTAAAATTCCTACATTAACGAGCGAAATTTTTGTGGCGAGCGAGTAGAGCTGATTTCGTGTAGGCGGGCAAATTAATTCTACATGCACGAATGAAATTTAAAATTTCCTAGCATGCACGAACGAAATTTAAAATTTTCGCACGCGAGCAGATGCCCTAATTAAAATAAGCGGTAAAATTTTAAAAAGCAAAATTTAAAAGGACAATTATGGATAAAATTTTCGTTACATTTTTCGGCGCGGGGCTACTAAAGCCCGCACCGGGCACCTGGGGTAGCATTGCAGGCTGGATAGTGGGGCTTGCAATCTTGATGCTCGCGGGCGAAGTGACGCTGTTTTTGTGCGCCGCTCTCGTCTTTTTCGTCTCGCTTAAGATCGTAAGCGATTACGAAAGGCGGGTAGGCGCGCACGATAACAGCGAGATCGTAATCGACGAGGTAGTGGGGGTGTGGATCGCGATGTGCGTCGCAGCGCCCGTGGGCGAGATCTTTTCGCTGCCGCTACCGGAGCTAATCGCGGGCTTTGAGAGCAGCAGGATCTCGGCCCTTGCGATGATTTTGGCGCTGCTGTTTTTCAGGGCGTTTGACATCCGCAAACCCTCGATCATCGGGCGCGTGGATCGCGACGTACCAGGCGGGCTCGGCGTGATGCTAGATGACGTGCTGGCGGGCTTTTTCGCGGGGCTTGGGGTTTTGATAGTTATCTCTTTAGGGATCAAGCTCGGTGCCGCAGGATTGATTTTTTAAACTTTTTGGATGTGTTTATGGCAAACACAGCGCGATTGCGGATGCTTGCTCGGTTGCCAGGAATATAGCTCATTTATCGGATACAGTGCGTTTAGTGACAGCGCAAAATTCTGCCGCTTAAAATTTTGCATGGTTAAATTCCAAAAATTTAGCTGCGCATGGGCTAGGAGCGTAAAATTTTAAAATTTAATCGCTAGTTACAGGAACCCGTAGCATAGTGCATCAAATTTTCGGCAATATTCACCGCTTCGTTTGCGACATTGCCGTAAAATACCGATAGCGGCACAAGAAATTTCGGAAGGACGGAGCAAAATTCAAAAGAGCGCGATTGAGATACGCGGCATTCCCGCCGCCGTTTGGGGGAGCCGCTCGGAAAAGGTTTATATCTACGCTCACGGGCAAGGCGGAAGCAAAGATGATGCGGAACTTTTAGCTTCCGTCGTTTGCGAGCAAGGCTGGCAGGTAATTAGCTTTGATCTGTCCGAGCACGGACAGAGGCGGCACGAGCCCGCTTCTTGCGATCCGCGGCGCGCTATTTTAGAATTTCGCGAAATTTTATTGTATGCAAAGAAGTGCTGGGACGAGGTCGCGCTGTTTGCCGTTAGCCTAGGGGCATGGCTCGGCCTGCAAAGCTTCCGCGACGAAAAGCTTAGCGACTGCCTCTTCGTCTCGCCGATACTTGATATGAAATATGTTATTTCAAATATTATGCGTAGGGCCGGTATCAGCCAGGAGCGATTGAAGCAAGAGCGGATGATTTTGACCCCTGTCGGGCAACCGCTTTTTTGGGAATATTGGAGTTTTGTTTTGAACAATCCGATCACTAAGTGGGAAACGCCCAGTAGAATTCTATACGCAGAAAACGACGATATGACGCCTCTTTGTATCGTTAGAAATTTCGCGCAGAAGTTCGACTGCGACTTAAGCGTTATGAAAAACGGCGAGCATTGGTTCCATACGCCGCAGCAGTTAGATTATTTACGCAGATGGATCAAATCGGCGGTTGAGAATCGGCGATAAAATTCTATGAGAGATTTTAAAACTCACACCCAAGCCCGCGCCGATGAAATTTCGCGCATTTTCGGGGTGCGAATTTCATAAATTTAAGATGATCTTGATATTTTGCCTTAATACGCTTGTTTTATAAGGCGCTTTTCGTAAATCCCAGCTCGCATCGCCGTCGTACGAGGCATCTAGCTTCAAAAAGCATACATCTCATAAATTTAATCGCAATAGCATAAATCATGACCTATATAAATTAGAAACTAAAATATTATTAAAATTTAGCCGATAAACTGTCAATACAAATACAAAAATGCCGATTTTAAAGCTAAATTTTAAAAAAATGCCTATAAAGATGAATTTTTGAAATATTAGCATGTTTTTGGCAAGAGGTGTGAGCCGACGTACGGCTACGCACTTCACTAGTACTATCGCGCTTATGCTGCACGGATGCTTTACGAATCCATAGCAGTAGCGCGATTAAATTTTAAAAATTATTTGCCTATTCTAAAGCCATTTAACTTCATATAAGTCGTATCTTTATGAAATGCTTCGCATCGCTCCCTGTTGCGATTGATATTCGAGGTCTCGAAAAAATATCCATCACTATCTTGACGCAAGGTGATCGTCGCGCAAAAGATCATATCGTTTTTGAGTTTCGGTCCTACTCCGTAATCAAAGGATTGATTTAAAGTGACGGTTTTTTCTAGATCGCTATCACTAAACTGCCTGGAGCCCGTCATACTTTTAAGCATTCTAAATCCACCTTGATTGAGGTAATCTCTTTGTATATCCTTAAATATACCTTCAAGCTCGACTGCGTAAGCTTTTACTAAAACCTCATCCTTAGCGCCGGTAAGTTTCGGCATCACGATCTTTACTATCACGAAGATTATAATAGCTAAAAATATTATCCCGCTTACGCCGCCGCCTACTGCCGCACCTTTTCTCATTTTCATCATTTTACTCCTTCGTCGATGTCCTTTACCAAGGCATCTATTTTTTTATTAAGCATGAAATTTTCATAGCTTTTTTGGATATAAGCTTCAAGCAGTTCGCCCGCATCCAGATGATCGCTGCCGCGAGTTAAAATCCGCCAGTCCCTGCCGAAGACCTTCGCAAAGTCATCATCCAGGCTTATCGCGTATTTTTTCGTCAAAGACTTACTCGTCAGCTGAACTGAAATTTCTTTCATTTCTCGCCTAAATTGTCGCCCGCCAAAATATCATCGATCTGCTTGCTTAGATCCTCATCGCTCATCTTGCGATATGCCAGATCGTTTTCAAGCGTGCCGAGTTGCATTCCCAAAGCCTCGTTTTGCGCCTTGACCGTCGCTAGCTCAGTGCGTAGCTTTTCGTTTTCGTCCCTAGCTTCGCTATAGCGTCTAATCAGCTCAGCTACTTTATTGCTTAAGCCCTCGACCTTTTTCTCTTCGTCAAAGATTGATTCCATTATTTCGCCTTTTCTGATATAATTTAAATGAAGATATTACCCAATTTTGGCTTTAAAAAAGGAAAAATTTTGCAAAATTTTAAAATCGAGAGCAAATTCTCCCCAAGCGAGGATCAAGAAAAAGCGATCGAGGGCATCGTCGCGGGCTTTCAAAGCGGCAATAAATACCAAACTCTTCTCGGCGTTACCGGCTCGGGTAAAACTTTTACCATGGCGAATATTATTAAGAGGCTTGGAATTCCAGCACTCGTAATGACGCATAATAAATCCCTCGCAGCACAGCTTTATAGCGAATTTAAGGGATTTTTCCCGCAAAATCACGTCGAGTATTTCATCAGCTACTACGATTATTATCAGCCCGAGGCCTACATCCCCAGGCAGGATCTTTTCATCGAAAAGGACAGCGACGTAAACCAAGAGCTCGAGCGCTTGCGACTAAGCGCCACGGCGAGCTTGCTAAGCTTCGACGACGTCATCACCGTGGCGTCGGTTTCGGCAAACTACGGCCTGGGCGATCCCGCCGAATACAAAGGCATGGTGCTGTTTTTTGAGATCGGATCAAAATTTAGTACTAAATTTTTGCTTCGCAAGCTCGTCGATATGGGCTATAAACGCAACGACGATTTTTTTGATCGCGGGAATTTTCGCGTAAACGGCGACGTGATCGACATCTATCCCGCGTATTTTAACGACGAGGCATTTAGGATCGAGTTTTTCGGCGACGAGATAGAGGCGATGTATCATCTAGACGTGCTCGAAAACAAAAAGACGCAGAGCGTCAAAAAATTTATTCTCTACCCGACGAGCCAGTTCATTGTGGGCGAGCAACGCCTGAAATCGACGATCAAAGGGATCGAGGAGGAGCTTGAACAGAGGCTAAAATTTTTCGAGGACGCGGGCAAGCTCGTCGAGGCGCAGCGGCTGAAAGGGCGAGTGGAGTTTGATCTTGAGATGCTGGGCGCTACGGGGATGTGTAAGGGGATCGAAAACTACGCGCGCTATCTGACCGGTCAAAAGCCGGGCGAGACGCCCTATTCGCTCTTTGATTACTACGAGAGCAAGGGCAAGGACTATCTCGTCATCGTCGATGAAAGCCACGTGAGCTTGCCGCAGTTTCGCGGTATGTTCGCAGGAGATCGTAGCCGTAAAGAAACGCTCGTAGAATACGGCTTCCGCCTGCCATCAGCACTTGATAACCGCCCGCTAATGTTTGATGAGTTTATCAACAAAAAAGCTAAATTTCTATTCGTCTCCGCAACGCCCAATGATTACGAGCTGGGTCTTAGCCGCGGCGCCGTATATGAGCAGATATTGCGCCCGACGGGACTACTCGATCCGCAGATTATTTTAAAAGATAGCGACAATCAGGTCGAAATTTTACACGATATGGCAAAGGATGTCATCGCGCGCGGCGAGCGGATCTTAGTGACCGTGCTAACCAAAAAGATGGCGGAGGAGCTGAGCAAATACTATCTGGAGCTTGGACTTAAGGTCAAATATATGCACTCGGACATCGATGCGATCGAGCGCAACGAGCTCATCCGCGGCCTACGCAGCGGCGAATACGATATGCTAATCGGTATAAATTTGCTCCGCGAGGGGCTCGATCTGCCCGAAGTAAGCCTAATAGCGATCATGGATGCCGATAAGGAGGGCTTTTTGCGTTCGCGCACGAGCCTAATTCAGACGATGGGGCGAGCCGCGCGAAACGTGCATGGGCAGGTCGTGATGTTTTGCAAAAAGATCACCGCTTCGATGCAAGAGGCGATCGACATCACCCAAAAGCGCCGTAAATTTCAAGATGAATACAACCGCGCCCACGGCATAACCCCGCATTCTGCGAGCCGTAATATCGAGGAGAGCCTAAAGATCGAGGACGGCACCGAAATTTTAAGAAAGGGCGCCAATCTCGAAAAAATGCCTGCCGCCGAGCGCGCCAAGATCGTAAAGGAGCTCCGCAAGCAGATGCTCGAAGCCGCAGCGGCTCTGGAGTTTGAAAAGGCCGCCGCACTGCGCGATGAGATCGCAAAACTTAGGAAGCTGTAAGCTGCAAAGCCCGAAATGTCGTGAAATTTGCGCGTGAAATTCCGTCGAACAGAGCGTGAAATTTACACGATTTAAGGGCGAAATTTATGCGCTAGATTTGCGCGAGCCCTTACCGTACCTAATCCGTCAATGAATTAAAGCTTGTCACAATTTTCTCTTTTAAATTTTGATATGGTATCCAAAACAATAAAAATTAAAACCATATGAGACATTGCTAGCATAAACCATTTCTTCGGTGTAATATAATATCCTCTATCCGCAAA
>NZ_CALIMQ010000204.1 GCF_938045535.1 uncultured Campylobacter sp.
GCTATGTTATCGACTGCACGCTAGGCTACGGAGGGCACAGCGAGGGCATTTTGACCGCTAATCCGCGCCTTAAACTCATCGCTTGCGACAGAGATGCCGAAGCGATAGAATTTTCGCGCGAGCGGCTCAGTAAATTTAAAGATCGCATAGAAATTCACAAAGCAAAATTTAGCGAAATTTTAGAAATTCTGCCCGAGCAAAAGCTCCGCGCAGTTCGCGGGATATTAGCCGACATCGGCGTTTCATCTCTTCAGCTGGATAAAAACTGCCGCGGCTTTTCCACTAAAAGCGACGCGTTGGATATGCGAATGGATGCAGGCGCAGCGCTAGATGCGGCGTATGTCGTAAACAGCTACTCACAAGCTGAACTCGCGCGCATTTTTCGCGAATACGGCGAGCTAACAAATGCTAACGCAATCGCTGCTAAAATAGCTACTGCACGGGCTAACGCACCACTAACAAGCGCCAAAGCTTTGGCAAATTTAATCGGAACGAAGCCCGTTAAGGGGCGCAGCATCAGCACGGCTACGCTAGCATTTCAGGCGATCCGCATCGAGGTAAATAACGAGCTTGGCGAGCTAAAGCGCCTGCTCACGCTCATTGAGCAAAAATCGCGCGATTCAATTCTAACTAATGCAATTGTCGCTATAATTTCATTCCATTCGCTTGAAGACCGCATAGTAAAGGAGCGATTTAGGGCGTGGGAGCGCGATTGCGTCTGCCCTAGCGAGTTTATGCGCTGCGAATGCGGCGGCGGGCATTCGTTAGGCAAAATCCTAACCAAAAGCCCTATAACGGCAGATGCGCAGGAACTCGCGCAAAATTCTCGAGCTGCAAGTGCAAAGCTTAGAATTTTTTGGCTGAAATAACCGCCTTTGCTTGCTATAAATTTTAAATTTTGACGAAATTTTGTAAAATTTACAGATTTGCAGGCATTAAATTTTAAAATTTTATGGAATTTTAAAATCCAGCTTACAAAGATTCGCTTTAGAATTTATGATATTTTTCAGTGTTATTTCAAACGCGCAATGGTTAAATCATAAAAATTTAGCGAAAAATTTAACGTTTAATTTTACGCTAAATTTAATGTATAATTTTATGGGATTTATTGACTGCTGCATATTTTAAAAACTAAGTGGCAGCATAGATACAAAACAGAGCGAGAGTTAAAATTTGGCGCCTAAAGCAAGCGGCGTAACGTCGAATCTCATTCTTTGCTTTAAAGAAATTTTGTAGGCGAGCCGTTGATTTCATCGCCATTTTAGGCGATAGAGCTTATCTTGCAAATAGATATCTA